>SKJM01000782.1 GCA_007122045.1 Planctomycetales bacterium
GCACGCCCGCCGAGGTGTTCATCGCCTACTTCGACAAGGCCCGGCTGCACGACTACCTGGCCCTGGCGTCGAAGCTTCGGGCCGCCGGGTTGGGCGTCGAGGTGTACCCCGAGCCGAGGAAGCTTGGGCAACAGTTGAAATACGCCGACCGCCGCGGCCACCGCGTGGCGGTCATCGCGGGCGAGCACGAGTTCGCCGCCGGCACCGTGCAGTTGAAAGACCTCCGCGCCGCCTGCCAGAGCGACGTTCCCCTCGACCCCGACGCCGCCGGCCTCATTGCCGCCGTGCGTGGGATACTCGGGGAGTAACCGTTAGCCCCGCTGGAAGTGTCGAAAGACGGGTCCATCAGGCGCCAAAGGTCGGAGGCCAGGAGATCGCGCGGGCGGTACAGCGGAAGGCGGTGGGAGCACGGGGTTGTCATGACGGCCAGGGCACCGGTCCAGCGTGGGTGTACGCACGACTCCTGATGGCGAGTCTTGCCCCAGCCGTCAGGCCTTGTCCTTGTACCGACGTGGTGATAAGATTACCTGTACCCATGGGGTATTCTGTCAGGCTCAGGCAGTTACTCAATGGTAGTCGCCCTAGCCCACCGCGGTGCCGGCGAAACCTGCCGCTCGGTCAGACTGTTTGCGCCTGGAAGCCGAAGGGGTGGTTACGGAGTTCATAATGAATAGCACCCGGGAAGTTACCGGGGTGGTGGAACGCGGAAGCGTCAAGCTACCTCCGGATGTGCAACTGCCAGAGGGAACGACAGTGCGCATATCGTGGGACGATGTCGGGCCTTCGCCGGATGGGCCCTACGACCGTCAGCCACTGACCGAGGAAGACGTGCGGGCAGATCTCGCATGGGCAACGCGGGAGTCGCGGGCGAAATGATCGTCATCGCCGACGCTGGCCCCATCCTCCACCTGTATTGGGTTGACGCCATATCGTGGGCGCTGCCGCCCCAGCCGGTCGACGTCGTTGACGAGGTGTGGCAAGAGGTTAGCAAGCATGAGCCGCGTGCCCTGAAAGACAGTCGATTGCGGCGGAGGGTAGTCACTCCTCCATATCTGCCTGAGCTTTCGCCGTGGAAACTGGACTCGGGCGAGTTGGCCGCGTTGGGTTATGCAGTCAGTCAAAGACACACCGGCCGCGTCCTTGTTCTGTGCGACGAACATGAAGCCCGCGAGGCATGCACGCAGCTTGCCATTCCCGTAGTTGGGTCCGTCGGCCTGATCGTTCGCGCGTTCCATGCCGGGCGGGTTGCCGGCGACGTAGCCCAAACAGCGCTCCGCGACCTTCCACGCCGTGGGCGACTGCATATTACGGAAGCGCTGATTGAGCTGGCTGTTGAAATGCTTTCGCGCCCATAATCGAATCCGCTGAGCAAGTCGTCATCCGCCCGATGTGAGCCAATGCTTTTCGAGCGTGCCGGGACGGAAAGCGGCTACCGCCGCTTTCCGAATATCCCCGTGGCGTACCACACCCCGTTGCTGCCCCGTTTCATGTCGTATCCGTAGACGTCGTGTTCGGCGCGGACGGCGCTCCAATGCCCCGAGGACAATCGCCACGACCGGACGCACTCGATGGCCGCCTCGACGAGGCGTTCGCCGGGCCAACTTTCCGCGCACACTTCGCTGGCCACCAGCCCTCCCGGCAGGACGCGGGTAATGCGGTGGAACCGCGTATCCCAGCCGTGATGCCCTTGGCGGCGGATACGCGCCTGATGTCGGCTGTGCTCAGCGGCCTCTTCCACCAAATTCGGGCAGAGATCCCCATCCGTGCTGCGAGGCCCTTCCGGATGGGTGCGAACCGCGTAGATCAAGGTCCGCTGGGTGAGCGTACCGGGTGGAAGGTCGAGGATCACTTGCATCTTGTCCGGCGTGTACCACAGCTTTTCGGTGATTGGGAACTTACTGACCACCCGCCTGTAATACGGCGCCGCGGGGTGCGCGTAGTCGATGATCGCGATGCCCGGCCGGCCCAGCATCTCGTCGAACGCTTTGTGCTCGATGAGTTGGGTCTCTTGCCTTTCATCGCCTTGCCTTGTGGCGATGGTCGCCCCGAGGCATATTCGCAGACAAACGTATCGCGTCAACCGTTCGCGTACGGCGGGGTAGGAAAGCGTCTCCTCTTGAAGGCGGCAAGACGGCCCATCGCCACCTGGGGCGGTAAAGTGTATCAAGAGCATCTTGCCCCGGTCCTGGGCCGCGGCCACCGCTTCGCCGTAGTCGGAAAGCCATTCGGTCTCGGGCGGTTCGGCGGCCGGCTTCTCCCGGCCGCTGCCGGTCTCCTCGGGCTGGCCGGCGGACAGCCAACCCGGGGTGAGTGGTAGCAATGCAACCAATACGCTGAGCAGGAGGGGGAATCTAGGTGGCATGGACGGTCTCCAGGGGTTTGAGTAATTCGCGCAATTTTCGTCGGGCAAGCTATGTTTGCAAAGAGGGGCGGCTTGCCCGCCTAGTGCGGCCATGCTACCATGATAACTTGGCGAGTTTCAAGGAGCTTTTACGATTTTGCCGCTGAGAGAACCCGTAGGCGCCGTTGCCGCGGCACGGCACCAGAGCCCCATCACACCCCCAAAAAGGACGTAAACATGAATGCGCGCCGCCTCCTTCTTCCGCTGGTTTGGGCGTTGATCAGCAATCCCCTACTGGCAAACGACTTAGGACAGCCGTCTGGTGTTGCGAGCCCGGATGTCGACCACCTGCTGGAGGTAGCCACCACTTCCAGAGAGGCATTCGATCCGGTCACTGAGGGGGCCTTGGTCGAGGCCGGCAATCAACTGCGCGCCGCGGCGGAGACGCTCGAAAGACGGCTGGCCCGCGACGGTGCAACTGGTGAAGGCTGGGCCAAGTTCCTGCGGCTCGGCGAACTGCGCGACCAGATTCGCCAGCCCGAGATCGACCTCGACGCCCTCGAAGCGGCGTACCGGAGGTTGAGCGCGGGGCATTACGGTTTGAATCACGTCTGGTTTGCCGAGGTTCGCGATGCGCTGCTGCGCTATATTCAAGTGGCTCGCGCCATCCAGACGCCCGAACTCGACAAGGCCTACGTCCAGTACGTCGATTCGTTGGCCGACTACCTTCGCCGTTACGTCGAGCAGCCCACTGCCGAGCGAGCCGTCCAGATTGGGGAAGCCATCGGCTGGTTGGAGAGCATCGGGCAAGCGCCGGAGCTGATTGAGGCGGTGCGCGAGCAACTCGCGCGGCCGAACTTCTTTGTGGCAGCTTCCGGCCGCCTGGTCGGTGGCGGCGTCGAAGGGCCGGTCGACGAAACGGCCCCGGTCCGCGAAGTCATCCTCGGCACCGACATCCACGGTACCGGCCACAGTGTCGGGCAAGTGTCGCTCAGCCTGGTGCCGAACGAGAACCATGCCATCTTCGACATCACCTACCTGGGCACCACCCGTACCCGCAACACCGGCTATAACGGTCCGGTGGTCATCCACAGCCGCGGCAAGAGCGACATCGGCGCCCGGAAGCGGGTGTGGATGAACGAGCGGGGCTTGCACAGCCATCCCGCGCGCGCGAAGGCCAAGACCGAGTCGACCATTCTCGACATCCAAGGGCGACGGCGGGGAGGCATGGTCGAGCGAACGGCCTGGCAGCGAGCGCGGGAACAACAGCCTCAGGCCGACGCCATTGCCTCGCGGCGTGCCGCGGTGCGGGCCGAGCGCCGTATGGATGGGCGGGTCGGACCGCAACTCAAAGAGGCGAACGACGCCATCGAGCGCCGGTTCCGAAGGCCATGGACCGACCATAATGTGTTTCCCGCGAAGCTTCGCTTCAGCACCGGCGGGGACGCCCTACGCGTGGTGGGGCTCCAGGCGGGACCGGACCAACTGGCCGCGCTCGGAAGTCCCCCGCCGGTGATCGACGGCGCCGATCTGGCCGTGAGCGTCCACGAGTCGGCGTTCACCAATGCCGCCCAGACCATGCTGAGCGGGCTCACGCTCCACGACGCCGACTTGAGCCGGATGGCCGAGCGGTTCCTGGGCCAGGTTCCCGAACAACTCGAAGCCATGCCCGGCGAAGAACCTTGGGCCATCGGCTTCGACCGCACGCTGCCGGTGGTGGTCCGCTTTGCCGACGGCGGGCTGCGGGTGACGCTCCGGGCGCGGAGGTTCCTCGAAGGCGATCAACCCCACCCGGCGATGAACGTGACGGCCGCCTACCGGATCGTTCACGACGAATCCGGCTTCCGCGCGGTGCGGGAGGGCGACCTCGAAGCCGTGCCGCCCGGCTGGGAAGAAGGCCAGCGCCTGGGGACCCGGCAGCAGATCGTTCGCACCCTGCTCGTTCGCCGATTCGGGCCGATGTTCGAGGAGGAATTCCGCCTCGAAGCACTCGAGCTTCCCGAGCAGTGGGAGGAGTTAGGGGCCCTGCCCGTCGCCCAGTTCGACGCCGCCGACGGCTGGCTGACCATCGCCTGGAAACTGCCCGAGTAAGCTTTCCCCCCTACTCGTTCAGGAAGGCCCTGACGTGGGCGTCGTTGCCGCGGAGGAGTTGGGCCGCGCGCTCGAAGAACGGCCGGGCGCGCTCCGGCTTCCCGTCGAAGTGCAGCACCACGCCCACGAGGAACATCAGATCGGCGTTGTTCGGGTCCTCTTCCGCGGCGACGGCCAGCGCTTCGAAGTGGGCCGTCTTCGCGTGCGGAATATCGCCGTAAAGCTCGACGTTGTGGAAGCCCGATCGGGGCCAGCCGGCGTCGAGCGCCATGCCGCGGCGGATCGCCCGCACCGACAGGTCGTAACGGCCGACTGCCATCAAGGCGTAGCCTTGGCGGAAATACGCATCGGCCAGTTGCGGGGCCGCGGTGGCCGCCTTCCGATACCGATCGTTGGCCTCGGCGTAGTTCTCGTTGGCGAAATGCGCGTCGCCAAAGCCGATGAACCGCCACGCCAGGTTCACCGCCTGCGGGTTGGTGGCTCGGCCCGGCTTCGCGTCCTCGGGTTCGGCGGGCGGCTGCGGCGCAGGTTGGGCATCCCGGCCCCCGTTTCTCGGAACGACGATCAGCGGCTGTTGTTGCGGC
>SKJM01000175.1 GCA_007122045.1 Planctomycetales bacterium
ACGTCCTCCGCCGGCGTCACGACCTCCCAGGCGACCGGTTCGCCGCCACTTTCGACCGAGGCAACCTGCCACGCGCGCGGCAGTTGCAGCTCGGCGTCAAAGATCGGGGCGTGGCGCGACTGGGCCGTGATACTGCTGCGCAGCGTCAGGCCCGCCGGGTGCACGTCGACCAACGTGGCGATCGACGCCTGCACGGCGCGGCGCCGCGTCGAGACGATCAGCGGCAGCCGGTAGTCCTGGTCCCAGAACGTGAAGGCCAGCGGCGGGCCGGTCGCTTCCCGGGGCTCTTCGGCCGTAACCTCGGCGAGTCGCGCGGCCCGAATGCCGTCCGGCTCGCCCGTTTCGACTCGCAGGGTCGGCGAGGCGTACACCAGCACCTGCCCGGCGTGCGCCGCGGCCCCGGCCACGTGCACGGTGGGGAAGTTCCACGCCGCAGCGGCTTCTTCCATGCCGGGGACCGGTGCCAGGGCGGAAATGCGGACCGTCCTGCGGCCGAGCACCGGCTTATGGAATGTGAGGGTCACCGTGACGGCGCCGCCGGCCGGTTCGTGCAAGTTCCATTGGCGGAGTTGCGGGGCGTCGATTTCCGCGATATCGACCGAGTCGGGCAGGCGCAGCTCGAACGTGTCGGTCGGCCGCGCGTACACGTCGAGGTCGAGCACCGCCTGCCAGCCGAGCCCGGCCGGCTCCAAGTGCCCGGTCGCGCGGCTGTGGACGAACACCAGCGGGGCCCGGTTCCCGCCGGCGAAACGGTCGGCAATCACCAGCGGCACGAGTCCCGTTTGGTCGACGGCGATGCGGAACGTTTGCCGGCCGTCTTCGGTGCTTTCGGGGACGAGGACGGTTTCGCCCAGTTGCAGCCGCTTGCCCTCGTCGAGCCGCAGGCGCAGCTCGGAGCCCGGCGCCGGTGGCAGCCGCAGGGTGGCCGCCAGGTCGCCCTGCTGGCCGGCCAAGGGGGCCGACATTTCCAGGTGCAGGTCGAAGCGGCGCGGGGAAGGGGACCGTTCTGCGTCGGTAGACAAAGGGGACAGTCCCATTTTCGCGGCGGAAGGGTCCTTTGGTAGGGCAACTTCCTCCTGCCGCGAAAATTGGGACCGTTCTGTGGTGGGCGAAGGGGACAGTCCCATTTTCGCGGCGGAAAGGTCCTTTGGTAAGGCAACTTCCTCCTGCCGCGAAAATTGGGACAGTCCCCTCAGTAGCAGGAATAGGGTGCCGTCGTCGCGCAGGCCGAGCTGCGCCGGTTCATCGTCCATCCGGGCCGACTCGATGGCCAGCCCGCCGAAGGGCAGGTCGAGCGTTTGCCAGGTGTCGCGCAGGGCGGCGATGCGCACTCGGCCGGTCAGGCGCAGCTCGTGCTCGTCGAGTTCGGCTTCGTACACGGCCCCGGCCAGCACGGCGTCGGCCGGCGGAAGCGGTTCCGCGGCCGGCCGGCTTTGGGCCTTCCGCCACAACGCCAGGACCCGCTCGCGCGGCATCAGCACGCCTTGGTCCGACTCGCCGAAGAGGACCTGCATTTGATCGGCCGGGATGTAGACATTGCGGATTCGCGGCGCCGGGCCGGCCTCGGCCGGCGCCCGGGCGGCCGCCAGCAGCGTAAGCAGGCACGCGGCGGCGCCCAGGAAGGCCAGCGTTCGGGTCTGATTACGATTCATGGCTGCCACCTCCCTGTTCTTGGGTCGGCGGGGCGGGCTGCGCCGCGGCCGACGGACTGGCTGAATCGGTGGACGGGCCGCCGGAAGCGGCCGCCGGGCCGACCGGCACGGTTCCGGCCGTGCCGGCGCCGGCGGCCGCGGGCACGGCGCGCCCCTCGCCGGCAAGCATCCGCTGGAAGACCCCGGCCCGGTGGGCCTGCAACAGCCACACGACGGTCCATACGGCCACCACCGCCGCGATTCCCAGCCGCGCCGCCAGCAGCCAGCTATGGATCAGCGACGGCTGGAACAGGCCGCCAAACAAGACCAGCAACCCCAAGGCCAGGATGGTGAACACCTTCGTTTCCAGCGAGAAACCGAGCAGCACCAACCCGAGCGCCAGGGCCGCCGCACTGGCGATCAGCGTCATCGTGGGGATGTGCCAGTAGCCGATTTCCAGTTCCGGCGGGGCCGCCAGGCTGCTGAACAAGTAGGCGGTGCCGTCCACCTGGAAGTCGAACGCCAGCGGGTCGGGAGGGAACCAGGCGTCGGGATTGTCGGCGGCGGGGTTGATGGCGCGCGCGTCCCACAGGCCGACCTCGACGTGGCTGGTGAACCCCTCGGGATTCCCGACCAGGCGGTACTCCCGGGGCACCCAGGCCCGCACGTACGTTCGCTGGAACTTCACCCCCTCGTCGAACTGCGGCAAGGGCAGTCGCAGCCGGTCGGTCACGCCCAGCCCGCCGTCGGGGCGGGATGTCTCGAAGACGATGCCGACGTGGAACGGCTCGTCCGCATCGCCGGTCCGCGCCACGTTGATGAAGTACGTCTTGTCGTCGGGACCGGCGCCCGGCGCGGCGGGTGCAATCTCCGGCGGCACGGTCTGCCCGGCCACGGTGATGCCCAAGATGCGCGGGTCGGGCAGGGTGATTGCCAGCCGCTGCCGCTCGCTCGACTTGAGTTCGTACCGGGCGCGGACGGTCACCGGGCCGTCCTTCGTCACCACGGCCTCGACGTACGCGCGGTCGACGACCGTGCGGACCACCTCCTGCAATTCGTGCTTCGTCACGAGCAGCGACAGCCGGGCCGGGTGCCGGTAGTAGCGGTAGGCGAGGTGCGGCTGGAGTGTGCCGAGCGGCCGCGACAGTTCCCGCGGGTCGATCTCCTCCAGGCCGGCCGGCGCGGCTTCGATCGACAGGGCCCGGTCTTTCAGCACGGCAATCTCGCCCGTCTCGCGGTCGGCGTCGAGGGCCCGGATCGGTTCCAGGACGAACGGTGTGCCGCGATCGGCCGCCGGCATGGGCCAGTCGTACGTTGCCGTATAAACGCGGTCGCCCAGCGCCTCGGAATGGAGCACGATGGTCCACTCGACCATGCCGTCGGCGCCCGCCTCCTCGGCCCGCCGCCGTTCCTTGATGCCTTCCCCTTCAATCTGCAAACGGTCCGCCACGGCGGCGGGAACGGCCAGGCGGAAGGTGTTCGCCCCGGCAAACTGAACCTGGTAGCGCAGCGTGGTGGTTACGTGCACCACGTCTTCCCGCATGTTGGCCAGTGTGCCCACCTCGGCCACAATGCGCCGGGGGCGTTCGGTAACCGTCTGCACGACGTGCACCGGCCGGGTGGCGAACGCAAACGCCGCGGCCCGCGTGGAACCGCCGGGGACTTGCGGCTCGAAGCCGCGGGCGGCCAACTCGGCCGGGGTGGCGGCCCAGGCGCCCTGCAACTGGGCCGGGTCGGTCTTCACCTCGAGCGATTCCGGCGCAATGACCGCCACCAGCCCTTCTTCGCGCGTGACGTGCAGCGGCTCCAGCAGCGGCAGCGTCAACTCCTCGGCGGCCCGGTCGCGCGTGCTGCTTGCGGCAACGCTCACCGCCACGTCGCCCAGCAGCCGGCCGGTGAAGTAGACGGTCAACCGCTGCGCGCCGTCGTCGTCGTCGATCTCGAACCGCTCCATCGCCTCGGAACGGACTTCATCGACCTGGAAGCCCGACGGCACGCGGAACGCCAGCGAGAAGATGCCCGAACGCGTCACCTCGCCGTGGAACTCGCCCCGCGTGGTAACACGTGTCTTGTCGAGCAGCACGGCCAGGCGACTGTCGACGACCACGCGCGGCTCGAGCGGCGAGGCGGCGACCGAAAGCCGGTAGTCGGGCGTGAAGAACTTGTAGAACGTGCTGCGCGGCCGCCGCAGCGGCTCCGGCACCTCGGCCGCGTCCACACGGGTGAGCGCCTCGCGGGCCACGTACTCCAGGCCCACGTCCTCACCGCCGCGGACGGCCAGGATGCCGCTTTCCCGCGCCACGCCCACCGCGCGGACGCCCCCGACGGCGAAGGCCTCCTCGGCCAGCGGCGCTTCGGTGTGCAGTTCCAGGCGAACCGAGCCGGTGGCCGGGGCGTGCAGCCGCACGGTGATATGTTGGCGGTCGTCGGCCGTTTCGGCCTGCCAGTCGCGCAGCCCCGGCGCCCGGACGTCGAGCAGGCGGTGGTCGGAGGGCGCCTCGACCAGCAGTTCGTCGAGCGCCCCGCGCAGGATCTGGTAGTCGAACACGGCGTGCGTATGGACCACCCCGTCGCCGATATCGACCGCGAGGGTGCTGTGGACGTTCGCCAGCCCCGCCACCTGGTCGGCAACGCCGGCCTCGGGTTGCCAACTGACGGTGAACCGTTCCGTCGCGCCCAGGACCACCCGGAGCCGCGTGGCGTCGTCCGGCCCGGGCAGCCGCTGCGAGGTGCGCCGCGGGACGACCTGGACGGCCAGTTCCGGCTCGGGGATTTCCAGTTCCAGGTTGCTCACTCCCACGGCCGGGCACTCGACCGTGAAGCTGCGCCCCTCGGGCGTCGTCGTAACGTCCACGACCATGTTCAGCGTGACCTCGTGGGTGCCCTTTCCCCGCACCAGCAACTCGTATTGCCCGTCGCCCACGCCGCGCAGCAACACGGCGTCGTGCTCGGCGGTGGCCGCGCCGATGGCGGCGTCGCCGAATCGGACGGGCAGGCGGGCCCACGCGTCGCTGAGCACCTCGACGGCCAGTGCGGCCTCCAGGTGAACCTGGTCGCCCCGGACCGACGCCGCGTAGTCGGCCCGCGTGATGACGCCCTCGACGGGCGGCCCGGCCGGCGGCTCGGGCTCCGCCAGCCGGTCCCGCATTTTCCGAAACTGGGCGTACGGCAGCACGATCGACGATTCCTCGTCTGCGAGCGCCTCGCGCAGTTTCTCGAACGGCAGATAGATGACGTGCTCCTGGCGAACCGGTTGCTCGGCGGGGCTTTCGACCGCGCCCTCCGCCTGCGCGGCCGGCTCGGCGGCCGGCGCTTCGGCGCCGGGGGCCGCTTCGGCCGCGGGCGGGGGTGGGTCGGACGGCGCGTCCTGCGCCGCACCGAAAC
>SKJM01000033.1 GCA_007122045.1 Planctomycetales bacterium
AGCGCCTGGTCTACGACGTGGCGAAGCTGATGAGCCCCTTGGTATGATTGCCGACGGACGGGCCCCGGGGGCATTTCCAACGGCGGCCGCCATGCCGCAGTTCGGGTAGGATGGACATTCCTGTCCGTCTCGCGTGTCGGTAGGACGGACATTCCTGCCCGTCTCGGGACCGACGGACAGGAATGTCCATCCTACGTGGGAGACAACGCGTTTCCGCCGCCGGCCCGGCAGGCTCGCGGAGCCCCTCCGGCGAGGCACCCGCCCCACCCTCCTGTACCCCCCGGCGGCTTGACACCGATCGCTGCCCGGCCAACAATGATAGCAAGGGGACACGATTCCCCGGTCCATCCCCATTCCGCCGTCGCGGTGTCGCCGGCCGGTTGCACCGCGCTGCCTGCAACGTATACAATAGCAATCGCATGGCGGGCTTGGGCGCGAGCGGCGCCCACCCACCTTCAAGCCCGCCAAAACATTCCCCACCAAGGCCGAGGAGAGACCCATGAAAACGCTTCGCTGGACCGTTCGTATCGCCATTGCCACAACCGTGCTGGGAATCATGGCCGCGCCGCCGGCCCGCGCCGATCAGCCCGAGGACGGCTTCGTCTCCCTGTTCGACGGCGAGTCGCTCGACGGTTGGGCCGGCGACCCGCAGTTCTGGCGCGTCGACGACGGCACGATCGTCGGCGAGACCACGCCCGACCGG
Organism: Planctomycetales bacterium; assembly: GCA_007122045.1. Taxonomy (GTDB): domain Bacteria; phylum Planctomycetota; class Planctomycetia; order Pirellulales; family Thermoguttaceae; genus PWXP01. Next base: position 704 of record SKJM01000033.1, read on the forward strand.
CGCACGCCGGGCAACACGTTCCTGATCTGGGAAGGAGGTGAGCCCGCCGATTTCGAGCTGAAATTCCAGTATCGCATCGACACCGACTGGGCGAACTCGGGTATCCAGGTGCGCTCCCGCCGGCTGAACGACTACCGCGTGGGCGGCTACCAGCCCGACATCGCCACCGACGGCTGGATTACCGGCATCCTGTTCGAAGAAGCCGGGCGCGGCGTTCTCGCCCGCCGCGGTCAGAAAGTCGTCATCGACGCCGCCGGCCAGCGGGAGGTCGAACGTTTTGCCGAGGAAAACGCCTTGGCCGAGCACATCCGGCCGCGCGATTGGAACGACTACCACGTGATCGCCGAGGGCAACCGCATTGTGACGAAGATCAACGGCGTGAAGATGCACGAACTGGTCGACGACGCGCCCCAGGCGCGCTCCAGCGGCATCATCGCCTTCCAGCTCCACTCCGGCCCGCCCATGACCATCCGCTTCCGCAACATCCAACTGAAGACCATCGAGTAGGACCCAAAGGCGCACCTTGCACTCGCGGCGTGTATGACGGTTACCGCCTGCGACCGCTCACGTTCGGCGAATGCCCCGGCCCGGCGCCGATGGAGCGGCCGAGGCGGGCAATGCGGCCGGCGAGACAGGCGGAGCATTGGTCGGGCGTTTCGCCCAGGCAGGCCTTGGCGGGGTAGATCTCGTACAAGGCGCGGTACGGCATGGGCGTGAAGTTCGGCATGACCACGTTCGCGCCGCGCTCGAGCCCCAGGTCGCGGGCCGCCGCGCCGCCGATGGTGGCCAGCGCCGTCGTGCTGGGAATGTTCGCCCGGGGGCACACCAGCCGCGCCAGGGCAACGACTTTGTACGTGGTCAACTCGTCGGCGGGAACCTGCTCGTCGCCGGCCGCGCGCCGTTCGTCGTGCCGCGCGGCCAGCGGCGTGTCGGGGTGAACCAAGTACGGTCCGCAGCCGATCATGTCGAGGTCCAGTTCGGCAAACAGGGCGATGTCGTCGGCCAGGTCCGACCAGGTTTGCCCCGGAATGCCGATCATCACTCCGCTGCCCACCTCGTAGCCCAGGTTGCGCAGGGTGGCGAGAATGGCGAGGCGGGGGTGGGCGGGGGAAGGCGAAGGGGACAGTCCCATTTTCACGGCGGAGGCGTCGGGCGATTGGGCCGCGTCCTCCATGGTACGCAAAGGGGACAGTCCCATTTTCACGGCGGAACGGTCTGACGATTGGGTATGTCCCTCGCTGTGCCGTGAAAATTGGGACAGTCCCCGCTCCGGCTGCGAAACTTGGGACAGTCCCCGCTCGGGGTGGATGCGGGTGTAGAGGCGCAGGTTGGCCGTCTCGAAACGCAGCAGGTAGCGGTCGGCGCCGGCGCGGCGCCAAGTGGCCAGTTCCTCATCGGTGCGCTCGCCGAGGCTGAGCGTCACGGCCAACGGCGTTTCGGCCTTCAGCCGCCGAATGAGCCCTGAAATACGCTCGCGGTCGAGGCCCGGGTCCTCGCCCGCCTGGAGCACGGTCGTGCCGCAGCCGAGGGCGGCGGCTTGCCGGGCACAGGCGACCACTTCATCATCGGTCATGCGGTAGCGTTCGAGTTCCGTGTTCTCGGCCCGCAAGCCGCAGTAGGCGCACTGCCGCACGCAGTGGTTGGAAAGCTCGATCAGCCCGCGCAGGTACACCTCGCCGCCGACGTTCTGTTGTCGCACCCGATCGGCCTGCCGCCACAGGCCGGCCAGTCGGGCGGGCCGGTTCTCGCGGAGCCAGTCGACGATTTCCTGCCGGTTCACGCGCCCCCCGCCCGCGAGTACAGCTTCTCGCGCGTCGACCACAGCCCGGCCGACGGCGTCGGAATGAAGAAGAACCGCTCGCCGTCGACCTCGTTGAAGCCCTCGCGCAGCGTGTCGGGCCGGTAGCGGGCCATGGTCTCGTTAATATCGGCATACTGGAAGTTCACGCCCTCGATCTCCTCCCGCGTCATGTGCCCCGGCGCGTACGTGATGGTGAACCGCCCTTCCGACGAGCCATGAATCAGGTGCGCCGTGCCGTGGGCAAAGTCCTGCAACAGCGGGTCGGTGCGGTAGGCCTCCATCACCCGCGGCGTGCCCACGTAGCCCACCTTGCGGATCAGTTCATCGACCTCGGGCTGCTCGCCGAACCGCTTCAGGCCCGGGGCGATGACGATCAGTTCGCCGCCGTCGGCAATGGCCATGCGCGTGCGGTAGACGGCCTTGTTCGCCACCCAGGTGCTGAAGAACTCGTCGCCCTGCATGACGCACACCACCTTCTCGAGCGGCTCGTCGAGCACGGTGATGTTCTCCTCGCGCGACTGCCTCGCGGCGTCGAGGTAGGTGTCCAAATCGTCGCCCACGTACACCCCGGTGTGGACCAGCTCGTTCTCCTCGTTGCGGCGCATGGTCACTTGCACGTACAGATCGGGCAGGTGGCCGAGGTAGTCGTCCTCGGCCTTGTTGAAGCATTCGCGGACGGGCGTGACGAGCGTGCCCAAGTTGTTCTCGATGCCGTAGGAGGCCGAGGCCATGTGCGAGGTGCAAATGAGGTCCTTGCCCGCCAACCCGATGAAGTAGTTCTTGTTGTGGTTGGCGAAGCCCAGCACCTCGTGCGGCACCACGTGCCCGACGTTGATGATCAGGTCCCACGACTCCTCCATGAGCATGCGGTTGAGCACGATGGGAATAGCCCAGTCGGCGGCGCCGCGGGTCTTGTCCTTGACGAAGTCGGCCGGGATTTCGCCCACTGCAACCGAGCCCGCCCGCCAGTGGTGGGCGTGGATGCGCTCGTTCGGGATGGCGCCGAACATGTGCCGGTTTTCCTCTTCCGTGTGGGGGACGTGCTGGCCAAGGGTGGGGATGACGTGCACGTCGGCCTCCCCGGCGAACCGATGGTACAGCATTTCGGTCAGCCGCCCCGCGCCCGAGTGCGCCCGGGTAATGTCGGGCGGCAGCAGCAGCACCCGCTTCGGGCGGGCGCAAATCCGCTTCCGGGCCTCGGCGGCCGTCTGCTCCATCAACGCTTCCAACCGGGTCCAATCGATCCGGTCCGACTTCTCACAAAACCAGGGCATCAGTAACCTCGCAAGGGGGGTATTGTAGCGCGACTCTCCGGGGCGTCACTCATTCGGCGGCGTTGTCTGCCCCGGCCATGGTGCACGGGGTGGCGGCGCGGACAAAGCAGGGCATTGTACCCACCCAATGGCCAGCCGTCCAGGGGCTCGCGCAGATTCCCCCGACTGATTGGAGTATAATAGGGCCCATCGTCCGGGCCGGCTCGGGCGGCGCCCACGACCGGTGTGTTGCCAACGCGGCGCCGGAACACGGGCGCGATGTGCGCCGGTGACCCGTGTATTCGAATAGCCAATGGTAAGGGAGGAGCGATGATCCGATTGTCGAATGCCGTCTTGCAGGCGTGCTGCCTTCTTGTGTTCACTGCCGTTGGGTTGGCTGAGCAGTCGAACCCCATCGAGCGCGCCGTTGCGGCGACGTTCCGCATTACCAACGGCCGGACGTCCGCCACGGCGTTTCTCGTCGCACTCGAACCGGCCGAGGAAGACGAGGGGACGTCGACGACGGTGCTGGTCACCGCGGCGCACTGCCTGGAGCAAATGCCGGAAGCCGCCACGACGCTCGTGCTGCGGGAGCGCAACGACGATGCGACCTACGCGCGCAAGGAAACCAGTATTGCGTTGCGCGAAGGCGACAAACCCTTATGGGTGCGCCACCCCGACTTGGATATTGCCGCCCTCCTCGTCGAACTGCCCGAGGAAACGGCGGCCAGGCCGGTGTGCTTCGGCCAGGTGGCCGACGCGTCGTGGGCGTTGGAGGGCAAACTGCACGTGGGCAGCGACGTGTTCATTCCCGGTTACCCCGCCACGCTGGAAGGCAACGAGGCAGGCTGGCCCGTGCTCCGCCGGGGGACGGTGGCAACCCACCCGCTGGCACCGGTCCAAAGCGCGCAGCGGATGTTCGTCAACGCGCCGACCTTCGGCGGCGACAGCGGCGCGCCCGTCGTGCTCATCGACGACAATCGGGCCGTGGTCGTGGGCATCGTGACCGGAATGCAACGGCAGACCAGCCGTTCGCGAACGCCCTTCGAGGAGCGCGTTTCGCACATGCCCCTGGCCCTGGCCATCACCCTGCAGGCCCCCTTCATCCGCGAGACCATCGAGTTGCTGGGCAAGGAGGAGCCCAAAGAGGAGGACAAGGAAGAGCCCAAAGAGGAGGACAAGGAAGAGCCCAAAGAGGAGGACAAGGAAGAGCCCAAAGAGGAGGACAAGGAAGAGCCCAAAGAGGAGGACAAGG
>SKJM01000143.1 GCA_007122045.1 Planctomycetales bacterium
CACACGGCCGAACATGAACCATTCTCCGCAACAGCGAGCCTTGATAACCGGCGTGACCGGTTTCGTGGGTGGATTCCTGGCCGAGCGTCTGCTTGCCTGCGGCGATGCCGTCCTGGGCGCTGCGGCCGGGGGGCAGTGGGAGCCCAACAGCTCGGAGAGGATCCAAGGCCGGGTTGAGTTGCTCGCGTGGGACCTGGGCTCCGAAACGGGATTGGGCGACGCGGCACGACAACGGATGGAAGCATTCCAACCCTCGGCCATCTACCACCTGGCCGCCCTGAGCGTACCCGAAGACTGCGGCCGCGACGATCCGCTGCCCGCCGCGATGGCCGTCAACGTGGAGGGCACGCAACGGGTCGTGGAACTGGCCGCCGGGCTGGCCTCGCGCCCCCGGCTGCTGTTTGTCAGTAGTGCCAAGGTGTACGCCCCGGTGGAGGCCCGCAATCCGATCGTCAGGGAAACATCACCCATCGGGCCTCGAACCGCCTACGGCCGCACCAAGCGTGCCGGAGAGGACATCGTCCGGGCGGCCGTCAGCCGCGGCGATTGTCAAGCTGTTGTTGCCCGGGCGTTTCAGCATACCGGGCCGCGGCAAAGCCCTCGCATGATGCTCCCCGAATGGGCGCGCCAATTGGCAGTAGGCGGCAGCGGGCCCGTCGAAGTGAAAACGCGCGATGCGGTCATCGACCTCAGCGACGTTCGCGACGTGGTCCGTGCCTACCGGCTGTTGGTCGAGCGAGGTGAACCGGGCACCGTGTATAATGTCGGCTCCGGCCGGCCGATCCGCAGCGGCGAGGCGCTCGACCTGCTCCGCCGCCTGGCCCGATCCGACCGGCCCATCCGCGAAACGCGACCGGGACCGAAGCAGGAACCCGTTGCCGATACCAGCCGGCTCTGCCAGCAAACCGGCTGGCGCCCGGAAGTGCCGCTCGAACAGACCGTTGCCGATACCTGGGCGTACTGGCGCGAGGTCTGCGGAGCCAGCGGCTCATAAGCCGATATGTGGGATACACTTCCAGCGTGTCAACAGCATTCGACGCGCCAAACGTGTACCCGATAGCTGACACGCTGGAAGCGTATCCCACGACCCGGAGGCGGCACGCACGGGTATAATGGAAGTGGGACGGTGGACCCGTCAACCCGGCCACGTTGAGAGGATTTGCCGAGGTGGTTGACCGATTGGGGCGCTATCGCTATACCGTCAGTGCCCGCAACCGCTAAACCGGAAGAACCCCCGTATGATGCCCATCAACACCCTGATCCTGCTGGCCGGGCTCCTGCTGTTGCTGGGCATCGCCTCGAGCAAGGTTTCGGCCCGGCTCGGCCTGCCGGTGCTGGTGCTGTTCCTGGTGGTGGGAATGCTGGCGGGCACCGAGGGAATTGGCGGCATCGCGTTCGAAAACTACCCGCTGGCCCATGGCATCGGCACGGTGGCGCTGGCCATCATCCTGTTCGACGGCGGACTGGGCACGCCCGTGGCATCGGTCCGCCGCGTCTGGCCTCCGGCCCTGTTGCTGGCCACCGCCGGCGTGCTCGCTACGGCCGTGGTGACCGGCCTGGCGGCCATGTGGATCCTGCAGCTTCCCCTGCTGGAAGGGTTGCTGCTGGGGAGCATTGTCGGCTCGACCGACGCGGCGGCCGTGTTCGCCATCCTGCGGCACGGCGGCATCACCCTGCCCAAGCGGCTCGCGGCCACGCTGGAGGTGGAAAGCGCCTCGAACGACCCGATGGCAATTTTCCTGACCATCGGATGCATCGAACTGTTCCTGGGACGGATGGCCTTCGGCCCGGCGCTGCTCGGGCTGTTCTTGACGCAGATGGGAGTGGGCGCCCTGGTCGGGCTGGCCGTGGGCGGGCTGGCCGTCCGGGTGGTCAACTGGATCAACCTCGACGCCGCCGGCCTGTATCCGGTGCTCGTGACGGCCTTTGGCCTGCTCACCTTCGGCCTGGCGGCTTGGCTGGGCGGTAGCGGGTTCCTCGCCGCCTACCTGGCCGGCATCGTCATCGGCAACAGCCGGCTCGTGTTCCAGCGCGGCATCCGCATGTACCACGACGCAACCGCCTGGCTGGCCCAAATCGTCATGTTCGTCGTGCTGGGGTTACTAAGCTATCCAAGCCGGTTGATCGCGGTCGGCCCGCAGGGACTGCTCATCGGCGTGGTGCTCATCCTGGTGGCCCGGCCCGTCGCCGTGTCGCTCATCGCCCCGTGGTTCCGCTTCAACCGGCGCGAAGTGCTGTTTTTCTCGTGGGTGGGCCTGAAAGGCGCGGTGCCGATCACCCTGGCCACCTTTCCCTTGCTGGCCGAACTTCCCCAGGCCTCCCTGCTGTTCGATGTGGTGTTCTTCGTCGTGGTGCTTTCGGCCTTGGTCCAGGGCTGGACCCTGCCGTGGGTGGCGCGCGGCCTGGGTCTGGAACGGCCGGCGCCGCCCGCCTCGCCGGTGTCGCTGGAGATCCACTCGCTCCACGACGTGGAGGGCGAAGTGGTCGAGTACACCGTGGAGCCCGATTCGCGCGTGGCGGGCCGGCTGGTCAGCGAACTGGCGCTGCCCGAGGGCGCCGTCATCGCGATGATCGTCCGGCAGCAGCAGGTCATTCCCCCGCACGGCAAGACCCGCATCGAACCCGGCGACCACGTCATCCTGGTGCTCCGCCCCGAGAACCGTTTCCTCACCACGCAGATTTTCTCGAGCAAGGAAGCGGCAGGGCGCGAGCTTCCCTCGCTGGTCGAGTTCCCGCTCCGCCCCACCGTCAAAGTGGGCGAACTGGAGGACGCCTACGGCATCCGGATGGACGCGCCCGCCGAATGGACCCTGGCCGAGGCGATCCGCCGCCGCCTGGAACCCGAGCAGATCCAGCCCGGCGGCATGGTGCAGTTCGGCCCCATCGCGCTGCACATTCGCGGCCTCGGCCGAGGCGGCCGAATCGAACAGGTGGGCATGGTGTTCCTGCCGCCCGGCGGCGCTGACGAGGGGGGCGCCTAACCCGGATTATTCATGTAGCGCGTAGGGTGGGCGCCGATGGAGACTCAGGCCTCCGCGCCCGAGCCCGGTTCGGATGCGAGGACCCAATATCCGTATCCGGCCGCCGTCTTCGCGCCCACGCCGATCTCCTGAAGGGCGCCGCTGAGCCACTCCCGGCCTTGGCGGGCCGCTTCCGGGTCGCCGCTGAGACTGCCGACCGCGAACGAGTACAGGCTCTCCGCGCCGACGGCCAGGAAGAAGATCGGCCGGGGCGAGAGATAGTCGGCCGGAGGGGTGTGGGCGGCGAGGTAGTAGGCGGCGAAGACGGGGTTGATCACGTCCCGCTCGACCCGCGGCACGCCGGCCGGCACGGCGTCGAGGAACACCAAGTCGCCCCGCGATCCCGCGTCGTCGCGCAAACATCCCAAGAGCCGATCGACCCGGTCGGCCGGCTGGTCGAGCACGCGCTCGGCATACGCGCGGCAGATTCCCTTGAGCGCCGAGGCCGGAAGGATGGGGAAACCGTACACCGGATGCACGGTGATCCCACCTCCCAGCAGTTCGTGGGTTCCCAGGCCGACGATCACCCGCCACTCCGGCCGCGCGAACAACACCGTGGCGCCCAGGGCGGCGGCGGTGCGCTGCCAGCGGGCCTGATGGGCGCGGATTAGCGCCTCCAGGCCGCGGAAATCGGGTTCCAGCGCCCGGCGGTTGTTGAATTCCCGAAGCAACTGGACCTTGCCGCGCTCGTCGGTATAGGCCAGGTAGCGGTCCATCAACAGGCCAAAGTTGTCGCAGTGCCCTTCGGCCAGTAACGCATCGGCCGTGTCGCGAGCGAAGGGGTAAGGGGTCGCCCAGGACACCAGCCGCGGCATTCTCCATTTCATGGCTTGTGCTCCAGCAAGGTTCGTAAAGCGACCAAGAACAGCCGGGCCTGCTCGGCCGCCTCTCGATAGAAGCCGCTGTCGCGCTTGGCCAGAGCCGAGAGCGCGTCCTTGGCGGAAACGCCCATCGTGTCCAGGAGCCAGCCGTCGAGCTGTCTGGCCAGCACGGTATTCGGGCTTCGATCCCGGTCGTCGCCCTGGGCCTTCAGATAGGCCAGGAGTTGTCCCAGGCCGTGACGATGCAGGAGCATCGGCAGTTGCCCGGCGATTTGACGGTAGTGCGAGACGATGGTGGCGGTCCTGGCCTGCGCCACCGCCGCCCGGGCCGCCCTCAATGCCGGCGACCTTGCGTCGAGTGCGGATGCATCCATTAGTTCCCCTCCTCAAGCGGCATTCGGCCGCAGCCATCGCAGGCGGACGATTCCCTTGCCCAGGGTGCGATCGCCGCCCAGGTGCACGTATTCCATTCCGGTCTCCTTCAACCAGCCCAGCGCCGTTTCGGGCGGAGGGCTGCGGGTGTCCTCGGTCTTCCGCGGCAGAGCACCGACGGCCGCGTAGAACAAGGCCTCCGCCGGCACGAATTCCTCGGTCCACAGCGCGCCTTCCGCAACCGTCCCGGTGGCTGGATCGATCCGCACGCGCGGGACGATTTCGGTTCGGTGGACCACGAAGTGGCGGAAGGCGTCGTCGGGCAGGACCACCACGGCCTGACGGACCTTCCGGCGCCAGTGTTCGTACGCCGTGTCTTGCGGAAAGGCGTGGTCGGCCAGCCAGTTTCCCAGGGCCGTCGCCTCCTTACGCGGCTGGGCGGCGAAGCTCAGTTCCTCCAGCACAATCGTTTTTTTGACCGTCACCAGCGGCGAGTCGGCCGCGACCACCGCCGCCTCAGCCCCGGGCGGCGCCACATCCGGCAGGCCGGAAACGTCCAAACCATACGCCGCCAACTCCCGCCGGTGAGTCGTCCAGCTTTCCGCGCTGGTGATCCAGGCAAAGACGTCCTTGAGGCTCCGCACCGGGTAGAGCAGCACGCGGGCGTCGGCGAAGGCCAGGCATCCTTCCTCCCTGGGCACGACCAACGGCGGCGAGCCGAACAGCGCCGCCCATCGCCCCGGCTCGACCCGCGTTCGGACCTGCCAGCGCCAGGCCCCTTTCAGGCTGCTGGC
>SKJM01000483.1 GCA_007122045.1 Planctomycetales bacterium
CGGTGTTGATGGCCACGACCTTGGCCGATTCCTCCATGCCCGCCCGGTGCTGGATGGCGCCGCTGATGCCCACGGCAATATACAGGGCGGGTCGGACGGTGGTGCCGGTTTGGCCCACCTGGTGTTCCTTGCCGATGAGGCCGCTATCGACCGCGGCCCGGCTGGCGCCGACGGCGCCGCCGATGGCGCCGGCCAGGTCGTACAGGAGCTTGAAGTTTTCCTTGGTTCCCACGCCGCCGCCGCCGGCGACGATCACCCGCGCCCCCTTCAGGTTCACCTGGCGCGGCTCGACGTGCCGCTCGACGAGCTTCAGCGCCGCCTTGGCGCCGTCGAGTTGGACCTCCTCTTCGACGATTCGTCCCCCGCGCGACGGATCGGCCGGCTGCATGGCCATCACGCCCTCCCGCACCGTGGCCATCTGCGGCCAGCCGTCGTAATTGACGATTGTCGCGATGATGTTTCCGCCGAATGCAGGCCGGATTTGCAGCAGCAGGTTGTTGTGCTCGGTCTTGGTCTTCGGATCGGTGACGTCGGCAATCTCCAGGTCGGTGCAGTCGGCGGTCAGGCCGGCCCGCATCTGCGAGGCCACCCGTGGGGCCAGGTCGCGGCCCAGCGGCGTGGCGCCGAACACGACCACTTGCGGGCGGCGCCGCTCGATCAGTTGGCACAGCACTTCAGCATACGGGCCGGTCTGGTAGTGGCCGAGTTGCGGGTGATCGACTAGGTAGACGTTGTCGGCCCCGTGGGCGATGAGCTGCTCGCCCAGGTGGGTCACCCCGGCGCCGGGCAGCACCGCGCCGACGTTTACGCCGATGCGGTCGGCCAGTTCGCGGGCCTTGCCGCACAATTCGAGCGCCACTTCGTTGAGCGAGCCGTCTTCCTGTTCCGCGAAGACCCAGACTTCACCCTTTCGGTTCGGTTCAATCATAGCTGGTTGCTAGTTGTTGGTTGTTGGTTGCTGGTGGCCATTCGTCATTCGTCATTCGTCATTCTTCTAGCCGAGGGTGCGGTCGACGACCAGTTCGTGGATCATGCCGCGCACGCCTTCCTCGGTGGCGGGCACTTGGGTGTGGCCTTCCTTCTTGAGCACGATGGCCTGGATGCGGTATACCTTGGTGGGTGAGCCGGAGAGGCCGCAACGGGCCGGGTCGGCCCCGATTTCGTCGAGGCCCCATTGCTCGATGAGCAGGCCGCGCTGCCGGAGCGCCTCGGCCCGCTTCTTCACCTCGGCCTGGCGGGCGGCGTCGTCGGCGTCCGGCATTCCGTTGCGGACGGCCCCTTCGATCTCGACGGTTGCCCGGGCGTGTTTCATGCGCATCACGCGGCGGGCGGCCTGGGGGCGCGGCTCGTTGGCCGTTTCGATGACGGTGGCCAGGATGGGCAGCCGGGTTTCGACCACCTCCCAGCCGTGCCCGATGTTCCGCCGGATTCGGACCGTGTCGCCTTCGAGACTGACGACCTCCTCCAGGTAGGTGATTTGCGGAATGCCCAGCTTCTGAGCACATTGCGGCCCCACCTGCGCCGTGTCGCCGTCAATGGCCTGCCGGCCCGCGAAGACGAAATCGTACCGGGCGATCGTCTTCACGGCCTGTGCGAGGATGTAGCTGGTGGCCAGCGTATCGCTGCCGGCGGCGCGCCGGTCGGTCAGCAGGATCGCACGATCCGCCCCCCGAAAGAGGCAGTCGCGGAGCACTTCACCGGCCTTCGGCGGGCCCATCGTCATGGCGGTGACCGTGCCGCCGAACCGCTCCTTCACCTCCAGGGCGGCCTCGAGGGCGTGCAGGTCCTCCGGGTTGAAGATGGCCGGAAGGGCGCCCCGGTTGACCGTCCCGTCCTCTTTCATCGCATCGGCCGTCACGTTGGCCGTATCGGGTACCTGTTTGACCAAAACAATGCTGTCGTATGCCACGCTCTCTGCTCCGCAGTCGTACATGCAAAATAAGACAGCCCCCGTTCCCACATTGGGAGGGCTGTCGAGTGGGCCGTGGGAGATGGCGTACCGGACGTACCGGGCACGGCTCCCAGCCGGCAGTTAGTGAAGCATCGTAGCGTAGCGAGCTAGAGGAAGGTCGTCAAGTGCCAAAATAGAAAACCACCATTGCTGGGGCATTGGCGCACCCGGAGCAGGGGCATCCGATGGCCCACGCCGAGGCCGGATGCAAAGAACCCCCGATGCCGGAGGGCGACCGTTCACGCCGACGTGGAGGGCTCAACACAACGGCACGCGGAGCCCATCGTAGGCGAGTTCGATCCCCGCGGGAAGCTGGGTGCTGATCTCCTCGTGTTTCAGGTCGTGGGCGATGTGGGTGAACAGGGTGCGGCGGGCGCCCACTTCGCGTGCCGTGGCGATGGCCTCCTCCAGGCTCAGGTGGGTCGGGTGCGGCCGGCGCCGGAGACAATCGAGCACGAGCACGTCGAGGCCGGCCAACAGCTCCCGGCTGGCCGGCGGAATGCCGTTGGTGTCGGTGCAGTAGGCCACGTTGCCGATGCGGAAGCCGAGCACGTCGAACCGCCCGTGCGGCAGGGGAATGGGCTGGATGTCCGCGCCCAACACCTCGAACGGGTTGGTGTCGATCCGGCGGAGGTCGAGCCGCGGCACCCCCCCGGCCGGCCACTCCCGCGTGGCCGGATCGAACGCGTAGTAGGCCACCCGCCGAATGCACTCCTCGGTTTCCCGGCTGCAATACACGGGCAGGTCGGCGCCGAGGTACTTCGGAAAAATGCGCAAATCGTCCAGCCCGAACAGGTGATCGGCGTGCTCATGGGTGTACGCCACCGCGTCGATGCGGCCAATCCCCTCGCGGAGCAACTGGGTTCGCAATTCCGGCGGCGTGTCGATCAGCAGATGGCCGCCGGGCAACCCAACCACCGCACTGCACCGGCTGCGCCGATCGCGCGGGTCGAGGCTGCGGCAGGTGGCACACTCGCAACCAATGACGGGCACCCCGTGCGAGGTACCCGTACCCAGCAGTCGAAGTTCGTTTTTCAGCAGAGTGAGCGTGGACAAGGGGGCTGGGGGGTTCTGTGTGATGCGGTCATTCGCTTGCCAGGCCCCCTTTGTAGCCGATCGGCCGCAGGCTTGCCAAGGACCTCGGAAAATGCCGCACTACCGGCTTGCAGTACGCCCGGCGCCAGGGTACATTGGACGATTCGCCGTTGTGTCGGCCTGTTGAGCCGGGCGCGGCCGAACCGATGAAAACCAAGCATCGACCGTCTTTCAAAATATCAGGAGTGTGATGATATGACCATGGACAAGAGTTTGCGGGTGCGCGCGGGGCTGGCTCGCGCACGCAGCGTGCTGACACGCGCCGAACGGATCCACCGGCTGAAGCGGGCCGAGCAGTGGAAGGAGGGCGAAAGCCCCCTCGGACTGCCTAAGGTCCGCGTCTTCAAACTCACCCTCAAGAAGAAAAAGAAGAAGAAGGAAGAGGAACCGGCCAAGTAACGCCCACCAGCGCCGGAGTTGACTCATGCGGGTCTCCGTCAACTACGGTCGGACGGGCCTGGAGGTGGACTTGCCCGAGGCCAACGTGGTCAAGGTGCTCAGCTACCAGCCGGCCGATCCGCTGCCCGACCCGGCCGCGGCCGTCGCTCGGCGGCTGGCCGAGCCCGTCGGTACGCCGCCGCTGGCCGAACTGGCCCGCGGCCGGCGCGACGCCTGCGTGGTGATCTGCGACGTCACGCGCCCGGTGCCCAACGCGGTGCTGCTGCCGCCCCTGCTCGAAACGCTCGAGGGCGCCGGCATTCCGCGGGAGCGGATTCTCATCCTCGTGGCCACCGGCATGCACCGGCCCAACGAGGGCGACGAGCTGCGCGACATGGTCGGCCCGTTCGTGTTCGACCATTACCGCATCGAGAACCATCACGGCCGGGAACTTGCCGAACACACCTACCTGGGCGACAGCCCTCGCGGCGTGCCTGCTTGGATCGACTCGCGGTACGTCCGGGCCGACTTGAAGATCACCACCGGGCTGATCGAGCCGCACTTCATGGCGGGCTTTTCCGGCGGCCGCAAGCTGATCTGCCCCGGAATCGCCGCCCTGGAAACCGTGCGCGAGTGGCACGGCCCGCGGTTCCTCGAACACGAGAACGCCCGCAACGGCTGCTTCGACGGCAACCCGGTGCACGAGGAAAACACGGCCATCGCCCGCATGGCCGGCTGCGACTTCATCGTCAACGTGGTGCTCGACGACCGGCGGCGCATCCTGGAGGTGTTCGCCGGCGACATGGAGGCCGCCCTGGAGCGCGGCGTCGGCTTCGTCCGCCCCCGGGTAACCGACACCGTGCCGGAGCCGGTCGACGTGGTGGTGACTAGTTCGGCCGGCTACCCGCTCGATACCACCTTCTACCAGTCGGTCAAGGGCATGGTGGCGGCCCTGCCCATCGTCAAGCCGGGCGGAACGATCGTCCTGGCGGCCGGCATGAGCGAGGGCATCGGCAGCCCGGAGTTTCAGCGCTTGTTCCGGGAGCACGCCACGCTGGACGCGTTCATGCACCGCATCCTGCACGAGGGGTACTTCGTGATGGACCAGTGGCAGCTTGAGGAACTGGCCAAGGTGCGCCGCCACGCGAGGGTGCGGGTAGTGACCGACGGGCTGCCGGCCGAAACGCTTTCGGGGCTGTTCGTCGAGCCGGCCGAAAGCGTCGAGGCCGCCGTGGCCGACGCGCTGGGCGAGTACGGCCCGCAGGCCACCATCGCCGTCATTCCCGAAGGCCCCTACGTGCTGGCCGCACTGGGCGGCTGAGCGGTGCAGGAACGGTGTTGGAGTTCACGCTTCAGCGTGCCTGTTGGAGTTCACGCTTCAGCGTGTGAACCGGAAATGTCCGATGCGTAGCACGCTAAAGCGTGAACTCCAACCATGCGACCCCCTGCCATGCCCATCCTTCCGCCATCCCGGTTTTTCCCGCCGGCCGAGGAGGCGGGCCCGGAGGGGTTGGTCGGGCTCGGCGGCGAACTCTCGCCCGAGTGGCTCATCGACGCGTACACCCACGGCATCTTCCC
>SKJM01000440.1 GCA_007122045.1 Planctomycetales bacterium
AGCAGGGTGGTGAACAGTTGCTGCTCGAAGGTCGTCCGAAAGCGCCGGTCCTGGGCTTCCGGGTCGCTGTGACCGATCAGCAAGACCAGCGCCTCGCGGCTGCCCCCTTGCTCCAGGGCCTTCTGGATGGCGTCGATGCGGGCTTTCACCTGGCTGTTTTCGACGAGAACCGCAGTGCGGGCCTGCTCGATTTGGCCCATGCGCGCCTCGTGCAGATTGGCGCCCTCGCCACCCCGCCACAGCAGCGGCGAGTCGCTGCGGAACGCCCGGTATTCAGCCTCCTTCTCCATCAATTGGCGGTGCAGGACGTCTTTGGCCTCGGTGATCAGCGAGAAGGCCTCGCCGGCCAGGTACTGGTACGTATCGCCGAGAAACCGCTGGTAGGTGTCGATGACCGCCTCGAGGATCTTCGCGCAATCGTCGGGATCCTTGCCCCGGTAGGACACCCGCACCACGTGCTGGTTGTTGCGGGTGTTCTCGGTGCTTTCGACAGACAGGTTGGCGATGATCGTGCCGGCCGGGTTGCTCCGGGATCGGAGCGAGGTCAGCGAGGCAAGACCGTGCTCCTCGATCGCGCGGCCGACAAGCATCGGGCTTCGGATCACCGCCTCGTGCGTGTCGGCCGTGCTGGTGTAGGAGGGTGCGCTGCCGGAAGCACCCGGCCGGACTTCGATCATCAGCATGGTCGCTTCCGACTCGTACTCCGGCTCGGCTCCGGTGAAGTAAAAGCCGCTCAGCCCCAAACCGACCACAACCCCCAACAGAATGATTCCCTTGCGGTCCCAGAGAAACCGCCAGCAGTGGAAGTTGCCGCGCTCCTCCGCCGCTGCATACGTAAGTGACTCATGACTTCCGACGCCTTCGGACATGGCTGAACCCCTTTTCCTGGTCTCGTGCACTTCGCTGGAAGATCGGCCAAGTGGCTCGCTACGGCTCGAGGGTGGCCTTTCCTCGGGATGACCGTTGGCGAGATGCTCCCGACCGTCTCTACTGCCCACGAAGTGGTCCCTCTTCGTGGGCGGGGACCCATCGGGCAATCGCCGTGCCAGGCGGCAGAAGCCCCGCGACGGGGCGGCCTAAGTCTTTATGGCAACTGAGTTTACATATCCGGCGCCGGCGCCGGCGCACGCCGCCGCTGCTGCAAAACGTCAACGTGGCGCGGCTTCGGTGGTGAACTCTTCCCACGTCCGCCAGCGACCTCACGAGTCCGGGCAATCTGTTCTTCCAGCCGCTGGTGTGCGCGGGTTTCCCGACCGGAGTTCCGCGTCGCCGCCTCCAGGCCCTCGCGCCAGATGTCCCAGGCCGACTCGCGCCGACCCGCCCGAAGCTCAAAGCGGCCGGCCGCGAGCCACCAATCCGCATCGACCGGCGCCAACCGGCACGCGCGCCGCACATGGGCCGTTTCGTGCCAGGGAGGTTCCGCCAGAAACGCCAATTCGGCCAGGGCGAAGTGGACGGGCCCGACCAACGGACACGCGCTGCGGGCGCGCAGCAGGTGCTCCCGCGCCGGCACCAGGTACCGGCGGACCAGCGGCCGCTGCCGGAGTTGCCGAAGCTCCTCCTCCAGGCCGCCGGCTGCCAGCCGGTGGGCCCGAGCCCGGAGCCGGCCCGGAGAGGTCATCTCCCAAAGCATCTCGTGGGGGGCTCTCCG
The DNA here is from genome assembly GCA_007122045.1 of Planctomycetales bacterium. GTDB lineage: Bacteria > Planctomycetota > Planctomycetia > Pirellulales > Thermoguttaceae > PWXP01. The sequence continues at coordinate 1,652 of SKJM01000440.1, forward strand.
CAGTATCGAATCTTCGAGACCCTCCAGAGCGGCCAGCCGATACCGGCCAACCCGGAGCCGGGCCGCGGCCAGGTGCAATTCGGCGTCGTCGGCACGGTCCCGCAACGCGCGGTCGACCTTTGCGAGGGAGGCGTCCAGCCGGGCGGCCGACTCGGCGGCGCGCTCGGGGTCGGGCTCGGGCAAGCGCGCCAGGGCCGCCTCCCGGACGGCGAACTGCTGCAATTGGACCCCACCCCAGGCAAGGCCGGCCAGCATGCCAACCATCAATCCCCCCAACGCGCCCGCCGACAACGCGCGACCCCGCAACGGGGCAGGGCCACTGGCAACTTCAGCGGCAAATCCGTTCCTGTACCGGTTGCCCCCAGCCGCCCTTCGCCCGCAAACGGCGCCGCAGAGCAACGCAAAGGTGAGCATATTGGCCGGCAGATACAGGCCGAAATCGAAAAAGCCGTGTACCACCTGCGAAAATACGGCAAACAGGCCCACCAATCCGAAGGCGAACGAACGGGTATGGGCGGGCTGCCGGACCAGCCGGCACGCCGCCCGCACCACCACCGCGATCGCGGCCAACAGAAGAACCAATCCCAGCACCCCCCCTTCGATGAGCGCCTCGAGGTACTGATTCTCGGCATGGTGGAACACCACGCTGCTGTAGTAGGTCGCATAGGGTTGGTAGACGTGGCGGTACGTGCCCAGGCCGCTGCCGGCGCGCCAGAAGTCGGGCACGGCGCCTAGGCTGTCGTGCCAGTGCGGCAGGCGGTTTCGGGAGAGGGTTTCCCAATCGGCCAAGGTCGCCATGCGATCCCGGACGCGTTCGCTCATTCCGGTCGAAAGGATCAGGCCGGCGCCCAACAAGGCAATGGGGGCAAATAGCCAGGAGCGACCCGCCCGGCGGCAGACCACGTAGACGGCAACTGGGGTGGCGACGGCTGCCGCGGCCATCGCCAGCCATCCTCCACGCGACACACTGCCCAAGATGCCCGCAACGATACAAGCGCCCAGAGCCAGGGCCGCCATATTGGCCCCGTCGAGCCGTGCGACGGCTTGGCGGACCGAGCGGCCCAGCCTGACGAACCACGGTTGGGGCGACCGCGGCAGGGTCGGCCCGGCGGGGTCGACTGCCCAGCGCGTATGCCGGCGGAACGTCCACAGCAGCAGTCCGCCGGCCGCGGCCAGGGCGAGACACAAGTACCCCGCGGCGTTGTTGCGGCACACGAACGGCCCGAACGGCGCGCCGCCTTCGGTTAGCGGGTATCGCCAATAGATCTTTCCATTCCAACGCAGCGCCTGGACGAGCCCGAAGAAAGCCAGCGCCGCCCCGTTGACTGCCAGCACCCCGCACAGCCACATCCGGGGCGCCGAGGTGCGGAACAACAGCGCGCCGCAGCAGAATACCCCCGCGGCCAGCAGCAGCAGCGCCAGGTTGTGCCGCGTCGAGGCCGGATAGAGGCTGATCGGCCGCTTTTCAGCCGGCGCCGTTGCCGGCGGGCGAGCGGGCGCACCGGATTCGGCCTCGGCGGCGGGGGCGCCCAGCGTGGCCCGCATCGCCGCCGCCTCCGGTGAAAGGCTCGCCAGTAGCCCGGGATCTAGCGGCACCAGTTGGGCGGCCCCCAGGAGGATGGCAGCCAAGAGGGGGAGGACCGCCAGGGGCACGCCAACGCGTTCAGACCCCGCCAGGAACGCCTCGGCCACGGCGCAAGCCAGGGCGGTCGCGGTGCCGACGAACAGCCACACTTGGACGTCCGGAAGCACCCCCCCGAAAAACCATGGCACCACGGCGACCATGGTCAGCGCAAGCACCCGTCCCAAATGCCCCATGCCGCGCCCCAGCATTGCGGCGATCTGCGGCCGCCGAATGGGCGAACCGGGGCCGCAGCGCCGGGGCCGGGAAGCGGGTGACAAAGGAACGTGCGTACGGGAGGCGGTCCGCACCATGGTATGCGTATCGAAAAGGCGTCGGGCGCCGACTACCGTTTCGGTCGTCCTCGGTGCTTATCCTCGCGGTCGGGGAGATGTATCCGGTGCGGAGTCGCCGGACGGCCGCCGCCGCCACCACCGCCGCCGCCGCCGAAAAAGCCGCCGCATCCGCCGCCACCCGTCGGACAACATTCCGGCGCGCATTCCAGGAGGCACTCCGGCTCGAGCGCCCCGCACAGCACCTCCACCAGGAATGCCATGTCGGCAGGCGGAATGAGCGTACCGTACAGCAACAGCTCATCTTGGGGAACTTCGGGGTCGTAGGGCAGCACTCGCACCGCGTAGGCCATCAGGCCCGCTTCACCCAGGGCGACGACCGAGTAGACACCGGGCCTGAGGCCAACCGCCTGGAACCATCCCCGTTCATCGCTCCAGGTGGTCTGGACGACGGTTCCCTGTTGCAGAACGTGAACGCCAACCTGGACCGGCAGGAGGTTGCCCGCCGCATCGAACCGGCCTATTTGACCGACCACGTGTCCATCCACCCGCTGATGAACGAAGAACAGACCGGCCGGCACCCCGGTTTGCCATACCGCGGGGACGGCCTGCTGCGCGTCCGTCACCTCAGCCACTGGCACTTCCTGCGCCACGGCCGGCTGGAAGCCCCACATGGCGACCAGCGTGAGAAGGACGAACAGAGAGAGACGCGAACCAATCATCGTAAACCCTTTCGTAGTAGCACTTTCTGGCGGGGCGTTACCCATACCTAGGGACGGCTCCAGCCATGCTTTGCGTGGTTTTTCTGCATGGCTTTTTCAGCGGGCACTAGGCTACCCAGAACACCCATATCCCTCAACTTCTCTATTCTACCAAGCCGCTTGGCGATTTGTCAAGATCGGGACACGTGAAACGCCGGTCAGCGGTTCGAATCGGCATCTTCGGCCGCCACGGCAAAGCCGTGTGCGCGGTGGCAATCGGTGCATACCGGGGGCCCGAGCGCAACGTCGCCCAGTGGAACTTCGTCGGCCACCCCGGAGCGGGTGCAGCGGTGGCACTCGGCGCACAGGCGGCCGACGTCGCTCCGCACGAAGATTTCGTCCGGCAGGACCTCGTTGTTTTCGTCCTGCGCGTGGGCCTCGCTGGGGCCGTGGCACTCGATGCAGCCGACGTCGTTGCGATCGTGCGGCGTGCCGGCCCACTGGTCGGCGGCGTCGACGTGGCACACCACGCACCACTCGGCCTGGTCGCGGCGGTGCAGCGCCTCGGCCTTCGCCAGCATGGCCTGCCACTCGGAGCTCATCTCGGCCAGCGCCTCCTCGGCATCGGCCTCGACGTCGGGCGGCGCGGGGAAGGGCGCCGGCGCGGGGTCGCCGGCCGCGGCGGCTTCGTCGGGCATCGGGGCGGCCGACTCGACCGGCTTGGCAGCGGCAAC
>SKJM01000343.1 GCA_007122045.1 Planctomycetales bacterium
ATTTCCGCTGACAGGCTGGAAGCCTATCCCACAGTCCCCCCCGCCTGTCCGAGCCGAACTGTTCGGCGCATCGTTCAACATGTTGCCGTATGTAGTTTACGGCCCGCAAAGTCGTGCTACAATGCGACGGCTCCGAGAAACCGGTGCTACAATAGCCCGAAAAACCGTCCATCACCTTCGACGACACCCTTGACGCTGAGCAGATTGTGGATTCTGAATGAGTGCAACACGACGCGTAGTGATTACCGGCATGGGTCTGATCTCGCCTTTGGGCAACACCAAGGAGGCATTGTGGGATGCGCTGGTCGAGGGGCAAAGCGGCGTGGCGAGCCCTTCGGTGCCCATGCCTGAAGGCGCCACGGTGCAATGCACGGCCGAGGCGAGGGACTTTCACGGGAAAATAGACAACTTCGGGCCTTTGGGAAAGCAGCAAACCAAGCAAATCCGCAAGAGCCTCAAGCTCATGTGCCGCGAAACCCAAATGGGTGTGGCCGCCGCCCAACTGGCCCTCGCCGATGCCGGACTCCAGCCAGGCCAAGCCGATCCCGAACGCGCGGGCATCGTCTTCGGCACCGACTATATGCTCAGCGAACCCGGCGAGTTCATCGCCGGGATCGCCCATTGCTGCGGCAGCTCCGGACGGTTCGACTTTGACCGCTGGGGGAGCGAGGGGTTGGGAAAGATGTCGCCCCTGTGGCTGCTGAATTACCTGCCGAACATGCCGGCCAGTCACTTGGCCATCTTCAACGACTTTCGGGGCCCGAGCAACTCGCTCACCATGCGCGAAGCGGCCGGAAACCTGACCGTCTGGGAAGCGCTGGAAGTGATCCGCCGCGGCCACGCCGACGCCGTCATCGCCGGCGCCACCGGTACCCGCATCCATCCGATGAAACGCATCCACACCATGCAGCAGGAAGAAGTCGCCCGCGCCGACGGCTGCCCGCAACGTGCCAGCCGGCCGTTCGACCGTGACCGGACGGGCATGGTGCCCGGGGAAGGGGCCGGGGCCGTGCTGCTCGAGGAGGCCGCGGCCGCAGAAGCCCGTGGGGCCGCCATTCATGCCGAGGTGCTCGCCGGCGCGTCGAGCCAGGTGGCCGGCCCGCGACGCTTGGGCGACTGCCGACAGGCCCTCGCCAACGTTCTGGCCAGGGTGCTTGCAACGGCCGGCCTGAAGCCCGGCCGCCTCGGCCACGTCCATGCGCACGGACTGGCCACTCGGCAGGCCGACATCGACGAGGCCCGAGCCATCAGGGACGTGCTGGCCGACAGCACCAACAACGTGCCGGTGACCGCGGCCAAAGGGCACTTGGGCAACTTGGGAGCCGGCGGCGGCCTGGTCGAGTTGATCGCCAGCGTGATGGCCCTGGGCCGCGGCGCCTTGTTTCCCATTCTCAACCTCGAAAGCAGGGACCCGGACTGCCCCGTGGCCGCCATCGCCGAACGCGGCGCTTCGCCGGGCGACTGCTTCGTGAATCTGAGCGTCACGCCCCAGGCGCAGGCCAGCGCCGTGCTGGTGCGCCGCTATGGATAAGCCCGCGCCAAGATATTCTCGCCGCTGGCCGAATTGCGGCAAGCCAAGTCCAGGCAGATTCGCAGCCGTGATCAAGGAAACACCCCTATGCGGCCCGGTGGAGCGTGTCGCGTGGCGAAGGCTCGGAGGCTGGTGTTTCAGGCACGGGGCGCTTATTCGAGGATGGTCGGACTTGCCGTTGCGTCGGCAGGCGTTCCGCTCCGGCAGGCCGGCATTTCGGGCGGCACGGGGACTCCCGACCCGATCGGCCACAACCGACCCTCGGTGGCAAGGTTCTCGGCGAGGCTGGACAGGTCGCACAGGGTCAACGCTACGCGTTCCCCGGCGGGCAGCTCTCGGGGCCGCGGGGACACTTCGAGGTAGCAGTTCGCGCGGTGGCTGTGGAAGATGTCGGCGGAACTGACGCCGGCCAGCGGCTCGACGGTCCACGGCGCTCCGCCGGTGCCCGGCACGGCGCGGCCGGGAACGAAATAGGTCCGCCCACCACGCGCCGGCACCGCGGCGGTCAGGACGGCCTCATGAATCATGGGCATCGGATTGCGGCCGGCCAGCGCCCGGAGCGCTACTTCCGCATACCGATGGAAGCAGAAATGGCACGCCAGCGGGTTGCCCGGAAGCCCGAACAGCACCTGCCGACCGCGACGGGCCAGCAGCAGGGGCTTGCCCGGCTTCTGCCGCACCTTGTGGAAGATCAGCTCGGCTCCATGACGGCGTAACGCCTCGGGCACCAGGTCGTATCTTCCGACCGACACCCCGGCACTGAGGGCCAGCAGGTCGCAGTCGGCCGTCGCGGCCAGCGCCCGCTGAAGCGACTCATGGGTGTCGACGGCGTAGGCCACGGTGGGGCGTTCCGCAAGGAACGGCTGTGCCATCGCGGCGAGCATCGGCCCGTTCGAGTCGCGTATCTGCCCCGGGGCGGGGAGCACGCCCTGCGGCGCCAGTTCGGCGCCGGTGATGATGATTCCCAGGCGGGGACGCGGCATCACGGCCACTTGCCGCACGCCGAACGAGGCCATGACCGCGAGGCTCATCGGCGCGACTGGCTCGCCCGGCGGAAGGACAATCTCGCCGGCGCGGCATTCGCTGCCCACCGGGGCGATATGCTGGCCGCCGACCATCCGCGGGGGCATGGCCGCATGGTCGCCGTCGCGGGTGGTATACTCCTTGGGCACGACGGCTTCGGTTCCGGGCGGGCAGGCGGCGCCGGTCATGATTTCCCAGGCGTCGCCGTCGGCCAGCACATCGTCGATCCACCGGCCCGCCGCCGCCTCGCCGATCACTTTCACGCGCGCTCCCGCGGCCGAAAGCCGCACGGCGTAACCGTCCATCATGGCGCGGGGAAACGGCGGGCAATCGCGGTCGGCCCGGATGGGCTCGGCCAGCACCAGTCCCACCGCATCATGCAGGTCGACGCGCCGCGGCGGCAGCGGCCGGCACACCGCGGCCACGGCGGCGAGCGCTTCGGACGGGGAGAGCATTGTTGGAGGGCCGGTTGAGATCATTCCACCACCAGCGTGCCGATCATTTCCACGTGCCGGTCGGAGCACCAGACCGTGCACAGGAACAGGAACTCGCCGGTCCGGTCCGGCGTGAAGGTGGTCGTCACGGCGGTTCCGGCCTCGATTTCCCGCACGGCCACGTCGAAGGCGGGCAGCCCGAAGCCGTGGCTGACGGTGTCGATGTTGCGAATGTGCAGGCGCACCGGCTGCCCGCGAGGCACGGTAATCGTGCGCGGGTCCCAGTTGCCGTACTCGGGCGCGCGGGCGATCAGCACGACGTCGAACTGGGTCGCCCGGCGGTAGCGCTCGTAGCCGAAGATCGCCGCCAGGGTCCCCACGGTCGCCAGGGCCATCAGCGCCAGGGCAATGGTTTCGCGATGTTTCATCGTTGGTTTACCCCATGTAGAGCCACAGGAACAGGAAGGTCACCGCCGTGAGGGCGGCCAGGATCGGCACGAAGCCGCGCTTCGCCTGGGCCGGCTCCGGATAGATGCGGCGAGCCAGCTTGGTGCCGTAATCGACCGAAAACAGGTAGAACAGCAGCATGGCAATGCCTTGCAAGTGCGGCAGATACCCGGTCAGCACGGGAGTCCAGGGGAAATTGGCCGTGCCGAACAGATTCCATCCCCAGGAGAACGGGTCGGACGCGATGTGCAGCAGGTAGCTCCCGTTGGGCAGGATGATGCCGAAGCTGAACGCCACCCAAACACCCAGGCCCAGCGGGATCAGCGTGTAGGCGAAGCCGGTGAAAACCTTCTTCAGCGGCACCTCGCGGTTGCCGCTGGCGAGCTTCGACAGCCAGCAGAAGGCCAGGAACACGCCGGGGATGACCGCGAAGCAGAAGACGGAATGGAAGGCGATGTAGCCGAGAAAGCCCGGCAGCGTGGTGCCGCGGATCATGTCCTTCATAAATCCCCACGGCCCCTGGAACCCGAGGTAGAACACCACCGCGATGCCCAGCATGATGAAGGCCTTCCAGGCTTCATCGAGTCCCTTGGACTCCAGCTTGGTGTCGACGAGCAGGTCGGCGCCGAAGGGGCGGAGGTTGAACGCCATGTTGTCGTGGGGGCACGTCTTGAAGCACTCCAGGCACATGCCGCAATAGGTGTTCTTTTCGAACTTAAACGGCATGAGCAGCCAGGGGCAGCCGTGGCCCTGTTCGTTGCCGATGAAGCAGGTCTTCTTCTTGTGCGCTTTGCAGATTGCGTCGTCTTTGCGGCGTATCTCGGCGGCGGCGAACTGCGAGTACAGCCCCTGAAACCCCGACACCGGGCACAGGTACAGGCAGAACGACCGCTTCTCGTACACCAACCCCACGATGAACGCCGCCAAAATCACCGAGCCGAGCAACACGAAGGTAGCCAAGGGGCGCACCGTGAGGAAGCCGGAGAAGAACGTGGTTACCAGAAACAGCACGTTCATCAGCCACATGTTTTTCAGCCACTTCGGCCAGCGGCGGTTGAGCCCCCACGGCTTCTTCGGCTCCTCGCCGATGTTGATCAGCCGCCGGCGCTGGAACCAGTCGGAGAAGATGGGGAAGGGGCACATCAGGCACCAGGCGCGGGCGAAGACGGGCACCAGCACGAACATCAGCAGCACCCACCAGAGGATCCACACCAGCATGATGCCGAAATTGTAGTTCCCGGCCGAAAAGCCGCCCAGCAGCGTCGCCACCAGGATGATCATGAACATAAAGGTATTGAACAGAATCAAGCCCAGGGGCATCCAACGCGATTTCAACAGGGCGCGGATCAGCCGGAATTGGGTCAGGTCGAACCGGGCGTCGAGGTCGAGCAGCCCGAACAGCCGCTCCTTCGGCTTCGCCGGCTCGCGGGCCGGTACCTGTTCTTGGGTTGGGGACGATTCGCTCATATCAAGCCTCCCTTCGCCTGCGCACCGCGGTGATGGCCAAAATACCCGCTCCCAGCACCACCAGCAGCGCCGCGTACGTGAAGAACGGGGTA
>SKJM01000166.1 GCA_007122045.1 Planctomycetales bacterium
CGGGGCGGGCCGGGCGGCACAACGCGATCGGCCAGACGCAGCAGCAGGGCCACCGCCACGAGGAGCGCTACGATCCAAATGCGCCGGCGCCGGCTGGAAAAGCGGCGCACCGGCAAGCGGCGGCCACCCACGGATCAGTTCTCGCTGAAATCGAGCACCTTGGCGCCCTCGCGTCCGAGCGGGTTGCCGACGAATCGCTTGCGGCAGTCCGGGCAGAGGTCGAATCGCATCTGCTGGTAGACGTCGTTGCCGATCTGCGGGTCGTCGATGTCGCGCATCCGCTCGAGGATCTCCTGAATCTCGTCGAGATGGTCCCGGTCGTCGGGGTCCTCGTCTTCGGCCGCCAGGGGGTCGAAGGCAGCGTAAACCTCCAGTCGCACCACGTAACGCAAGTCTTCGCGAGGATCCATCTCTCGCCCACACAGATCGCAAGCATACCGTATCATCGTCCTCCTCCCGGTTTGAGACCTGGCGAATGCCAAACACAAGATAGGCAAGTCCGCCTCCACCGTGTTCATGATACTACCGGCCGGCACACGATGGCAAGGCGTGTTGGGCGGAACGTTCCTGCCCCCTTGAGCGGCGCGGCCGCAGGGCCGGCGGCCCCCACGGGCCGAAAGTTGCCGAAGCCGTCGCTTCCTTCGCAGCGGAGGAGTGTTTACAATAGGGGTAATTGCGATTGGGGCCGACCGGTCCGGGGCCTCGCCCAGAACTCCCCAAACGAGGGGCTTCCCGCCGTGCCCCCGCGACATCGCGACGAGGGAAACTGTCATGCACCAGGTCCTCAAGGCCAAACGACGAAGCCGGCGACGGCAGTCGCCGGGCCCCCGGCCTTCGGTTTCCGCTGAGGAGCCCGCGGCGCCGAGTTCCGGCCTGCAAACGAGTGTCCTGGTGCTCAACCGGCAGTACATGGCGGTGCACGTGGTGACCGCCCGCCGCGCGTTCGGGCTGCTTTACCGCGAGTTGGCCGAGGTTATCCATGTCGACCGGGGCAGCTTCGGCACCTACAGCTTCCACTCGTGGCGCGAGGTGAGCGAGTTGCTTGCCGAGGAAAAGCAGCCTCACGACGACTGGATTCGCACGGTCAGTTTCGAAATTCGCGTTCCGAGGGTGATTCGCCTGTTGGGCTTCGACCGGGTGCCGAAACAACGGTTGAACCTCAACCGGCGCAACGTGCTCGCCCGCGACGGCCACGTGTGCCAGTATTGCGGGGATCGCTTCTCAACGCACCAGCTTAGCGTCGATCACGTGGTTCCGCGCAGCCGCGGCGGCCAGACCACGTGGGAAAACGTCGTCTGCGCGTGCTTGGCGTGCAATATCCGCAAGGGGGGACGGACCCCCAAAGAGGCGAAGATGCTGCTCATCCAGCGCCCCGCGCGACCGAAGCGCAATCCCGTCCTGCTGCTGAAATTGAAGAACCCGAAGTATGCAAGCTGGCGAACCTGGCTCGAAGGGGTGCTGTGGGACGTTGGGGCCGCTGATTGACGCTTGGGCGCCACGAACAGGCCGCGCCGTCGGACCGGCTTCCGGGTGATGTTGACAAGCCGGCAGGAGTGGGGCGCGGTCCTTTCGTGGCAAGCCACCCCACCTGTTATGCCCGTTTTTCCGGGATGCCTTGCGTCAGAACCTGTTGCTGAGTACAATACAGGCAGAGTCGGGGAACTGCGTCTCGGGCCGACGGTCGGCTCTCCGGCCCCGCCAGCTTGGCTGCGAAAGGGCGCTGCTTACGACGAGGGGACTGACAGCGTGGCACTTTCCGAAATTGACCGAAACCTGCTCCAACGATGCCTGGAACGAAAGCCCCGGGCATGGGAGGACTTTGTCGACCGGTTCATGGGCCTGATTGTCCACGTGATCAATCATACGGCCCAGTCCCGAAGCGTCCGGCTGCGCCCGGAGGACCGCGAGGACCTTTGCGCCGAGGTCTTCCTGACCATTGTCAAGAATGATCTGGCGTTGCTCCGGCGATTCCGCGGCGAAAGCAGCTTGGCAACGTATCTGACGGTGGTGGCTCGGCGGGTCGTCGTCCGGGCGATGCTCGACCGGAAGACGGCTGCGCGGCTTGGAAACGGCGATTCGCAGGAAGCGGTCCAGTCCGTCGCCGATACCCACGGGTCCGTCGAGGACCGGATCGAAAGCCAAGAGGAAGTTGAGCGGCTCCTCGCGGGGTTGACCGACCAAGAGGCTGACGTGGTGAGGCTTTACCATCTGGAAGGCAAGAGCTACCAGGAAATCAGCACCGGCGTGGGCGTGCCGATGAACAGCATTGGGCCCATTCTCAGCCGCGCCCGGGCAAAAATGCGGGGTGCGGGTGTCGGCCAGCCGGCCGGCTAGCGGCTGACTCAGGCGTTGCCGCCGGCCAGCCGGCTTGCGACGCGGATAGCCTCGATCATACCGCCGGTTTCCGCCCGGCGGGTCCAGGCGATGTCCAGCGCCGTGCCGTGGGCCACGCTCGTGCGGATGATCGGCAGGCCCAGGGTGACGTTGACCGCCCGGTGCATGCCCAGCAGCTTCAAGGCGATGTGTCCCTGGTCGTGGTACATGGCCACGACGGCGTCGAACCGGCCCTCGCGTGCCTGGATGAAGACGGCGTCGCTGGAGATCGGGCCTTCGAGCCGCAGCCCCTCGGCGCGCCCCCGCTCGATGGCCGGAAGGATGATCCGTTGCTCCTCATCGCCAAATAATCCCCCCTCGCCGGCATGGGGATTCAGGGCACAAACGCCGATGCGCGGACGGGAACCCATCAGCCGGGCCATGAAGTGGTCGGCCAGGCGGGCCCGGCCCACGACGGCCTCCTGGGAAAGTTGCTCCAGCGCTTGGGCCATGGCCACGTGCAGCGTTACGTGAACCACGGCCAGCCCGGCCGGGCCGAACATGGCATCGGTCGGGGCCAGGTAAAGCATCATGGCGAACTGTTCGGCGCCGGATACGCCACAGACGTCGGCCAGCAGTTCCGTATGCCCGGGGTAAAGATGCCCGGCCTGGCGAAGGGCCTTCTTGTGCAGCGGCGCCGTGGTCATCGCGTCGACTTCGCCGGCCATCGCCAGCCTGCCCGCGGTCACCACGGCGTCGAACGCCGCCTGGCCGGCGCGGGGGTCGATGGTGCCCGGCGCAACGTCCAGCACGTCGTCGCCGCCGCAGCGGAGGCATGGAATGACGCCGGGCTCCGGCCTGGCCTCCGAAGGCGAGTGGATTTCCACCACCTCGACCCCCGTTTGCCACAGGGCAACCGCCCGGCGCATGACTTCCGGATGGCCCGCCACCAGCGGGCGGCACCAGTCGTGCACGACCGTTTCCGGCCAGGAGCCGGCGATGATTTCCGGGCCGACTCCGGCCGCGTCGCCCATGGTCAGGGCGATGAGGGGGCGTCGGCGCTTGGAACGGGAGCGTTTGGGCATGGCGGAAAGTCCAATCTGCCAAATATCATAGTCCCTCCTGGCAAACCCGGTAGGGGTAGCGTATCGTAAGCCGCATGATCGCGTGCGTGCAACGAGTGAGCCGAGCCCGGGTGACGGTCGACGGGGAGGTTTGCGGCCAAATCGGCACCGGCCTGGTGGTCCTGCTGGGGGTCGCCCATGCCGATACCGAAACCCATGCCCGATGGCTGGCGGAGAAAATTGCCGGGCTGAGGGTATTTGAGGACGCCGAGGGGAAGATGAACCTGGGGTTGGCCGAGGCGGGCGGGGCCATGCTGGTGGTGAGCCAGTTCACGCTTCTTGGCGACTGCCGCAAGGGCCGCCGTCCCAGTTTCACCGGCGCCGCGCCCCCCGAGCAGGCCGAAGCCCTTTACGAGGTGTTCGTCGCGGCCGTCCGCGAACGGGGAATTGAAGTGGCCACCGGCCGCTTCCGCCGGCATATGGAGGTGGAACTGCTCAACGACGGACCGGTGACCCTGCTGGTGGAGAGTTAGCGGATCACGCGGTCGATCACCTGCGTCGCGGCCTGGCGGACCTGCGGCCGGACGTGCCGTTGGTACTGGTCCATCCAGCCGGGCTCCTTGAAGGCCACGTAGCTGAGCACGGCCAGCTTGGCGAAGGTGGCAAGGTTCGGCCACCACCGCCGGCCCCACACCTTCAGCGCCGTGCCGAAGGAGCGTTTCAGCCGCGGGCGGCCCCGGGCCCACTCGAGGCTGTACAGCTCGTCGAGCGCCAAGTGCGACAGGTAGCCGAGGACGACCGCCGCGGCCTTGTACAGGCGGATATTCACGTCGCCGGAGGCCAGCAGGAACGCCAGTTCGCCGAAGATCACCGCCGCCGGGATGCTGTGGAACATGCCGCGGTGGACCGTGTACCTCTTCAGCAGCCGCGCGAAAATGAACCGGATGAACAGGTAGGCGGCGGCCCCGGCCAGCACGATCGACTCGCTGGAGACCCCCAACTGCTGCAACCGGCCGGCCAGCATCATGGCCACCACGGCGGCGCCGAAGGCGAGACTTTCGCGCAGCGGGACGCCGGAGTCGCTGTCGATGTCGGGCAGCATGCCCGACACGGCGCACAGCCCGCCGGCCAGGATGCAGGTAGGCGGCGGCACGTCGAACATCAGGTACGCGCCGGCGCCGTAGCCGGCGCCGACGAGCGTACTGAAGGTCAGGTGCGTCTTGAAATCGGCCATGGGGCGGACGGGGGGAAGCGCGGCGATTCACTCACGCGTGTCTTGTACCCGACCGGTCCCCGCCCCACCAATAGCAATTTCGAGTGATAGCAGTGCTGGCAGCGGCCGCAGTGGGCAAGGATATGCGTTAGAGGTTACGCAGGTCGCGACTACCGTGTATGATGCGTGCGATTTTCAACCCCGTCGTCCACACTCCGGAAAAAGATAACGTAGCGGCCTACCGTGAAAGATCGGCAGCCGGAAACGCCAAAGTCTCGTCGTTCCTCGCCCATCACGGGACTCGTCGCCAGCACGTCGCATGTTTGGCGAATATTTTGCAGCCACCCGCGTGCCGCATTGGGGTTGTCTTGGGCGATAAATGAAACGATTCTGCTCAC
>SKJM01000405.1 GCA_007122045.1 Planctomycetales bacterium
ACCCAGGTGGCGGGCCGCACGGGCCGGGGGCCGAAGGGGGGCCGGGTGCTGGTCCAGACGTTCAGCCCCGACCACCCGGCCATCCGCGCCGCCGCCCGGCACGACTACACCGCGTTCGCCCGGGCGGAAATACCGATGCGCGAAATGCTGCACTATCCGCCGTTCGGGCGCATGATCCGGCTGGTGATTCGCGGCCCGGTCGAGCAGGCGGCGCTCGACTTCGCCACGCGCCTGGGTGAACGGCTCCAGGCGGCGCTCGCCCGCGAGGCTCCCGAAGCGCGCGTGCTCGGTCCCGCGCCGGCGCCGTTCGCCCGGCTGCGCGGCAAGTACCGGTTCCAGATCCAGGCGCAAGGCCTCGCATCGGAACCGTTGCGTGCCGCTGTGCGCGATTGCCAGGAGCAGATGGCCGCCCCCGACGACGTGCAGTGGATTGCCGACGTGGACCCGCTGGATATGCTGTGAGGCGTCGAAACGCAACCGTTCCCGGGGGACTGTCCCCTTCCGCCGGTAAGCGGACAGTTCCCGGCCGGCCCGTGAACGGTTACGTCGAGACGACGGCGGCTCAGCCGAATGGGTCGAGCTGCGACGCCTTGATCCCAAGCGCATTGGCGATTTTTTACTGCTCCGCGGCCGTCTCTCGGATCTGTTCGCCAAACAACTCGGCAAGGCGTGCCGATTCGCGGGGGCTGAAAAGGTAGGGGTCGCAGCGGGTGGCGATCATCAACTCGCCGGCGCATGCGGTCAGGCCGAAGACGGCCCGGGTTTTCGGCCGCACGGGCGGCGCCCCCACGATGCTCAACAGCCGCAGGTCGCCGATGACGGCCCGGCCCGATTCGTAGGGGAACTTCGCCGTGAAGCGGCGCGCCGGGTTGCCCAAGTTGGTCAGCACCGCCGTGGAGAAGCAGCGGCCCATTTCAAGCAGGGGCTTCAGCGGCGGCACTGAACGGAGGACCGAAATGCCGTCGAGAAACCACAGGCCTCGCTTCTGGCGGACGATCAGCTCCAGCTTCGCCTGCACGGCGGCGAGCAACTGCTCGGGATCGCGGCAGGCGGTGCGGTTCTTGGTAAAGAACGCATGGCTCACCACGTTCGCCGCCGGCATGCCGTCGTGCTCCAGTTCGCGCAGGTTCACGGGAATGGTGACGCGGAGCCGCCCCCGCCAGTTCGGTTTCTGCCGGCTGTTCCAGCGGTCCAACGTCAACAGCAGGTCGCGCAGCAGGAGTTCATTGGGCGACGTATCGCGGCGGTTGGCCACGCGGCGGAGCGATTTCCACGTGGCCTTGTCGAGCACGTGCACCACGCTGCCGGGCAACTCCGGGGGATTGGGCGGCGGCGGCGGGCGCTCCGCGGGGGGCCGCAGCGGCTTGGGAGATACGAGCAGCCAGTCGATCGAGTCCCACCGCCGCTCCAGGAAGTCGCGCCAGGGGGTGTCGGTGGGGGGGGCGGTCCGGTCGAATCGGTCGCGGAGCCGCAGTTTCGCCGGGTCGAGCGGTGCCGGCCGCGGCTTCTGCTCGCCCTCGGCCACCCGCGCCCCGTAGGCCGCCAGCAGGTCGCCAATCACCTCCAGGATGGCCACTCCGTCGCACACGCTGTGGTGGAGTTGGATCGAGACGGTGGCTTCCTCCTCGCCCTGGCGCACCCAAATGCGCCACCCCAACTCGCGCCGGAGGTCGATTGGCACGCCGCCGGGACAGGTGCGCGGGGCACCGGCCGGCCCCCAGTCGAGCATCGGCCTCAGATGCGGCGCCGGCACCCATCGCGGCATCCGCAGCCGCCGCCACTCGATCAGGCAACCCAGCAGCGGATGGCGCCCGAGCACCTCGTCCAGCGCCGCGCGGAACACCTCCTCGTCCAGCTTGCCGCGCAATTGCACGTCGATCACCGACGTCATCGGATACGCCGGACGGTCGTCGAGCAGCATGTAGAACTCCCACGTACTCAGGGGCAGGGGGAACAAGCCGGGGGGGAAGCCGTCGGACATGGGATGTTGCAATTCGCTTAGTGCTCGCGTGTGCTCGGGGTCTACGTCTTGAGTATAGTTCGCGTGCGAGCAAAAGTAAACCGGGCAGGAACCGGAGGACCCGCGGCAGGACCGTGGAGAGCGCGAGGCGGCCGCGGACCGGCTTGCCCCCCCGGCTGCCACCGCGGCGGAGATCGGGGCCAAGGTGTGTTGCGTGCGGAGGGTGGAACGGCGAATCAAAACGTTACCGACGCTTCGACGCCGTCTTTGACGTTCTCGTACAGCTCCTGGAGATGCTCGACCTGCTCGTGCTGGAAGCGAATGTTCTCGTCGCGCAGCCCTTCGAGCAACTCGCCCGACGGCTGGGACGGCGCGGGCGCGTCCTGCGCGTCGGGCGCGTCGGGCGCAACCTCGGCGAAGGTGGCGCGCCGGACCGTGTCGAGGGCCAGCGGCGTGCGGCCGCGGAAGAAGGCGTACCGCGGCCCGTCGGCCTGGGCGATGACCGTCGACGTGCCGTGGATGCCGTCGGCCACGAACACGCCGCGCAGGTCGGTTTGCCCCGCCACGAAGTCGTCGTTCGCGCTGCCGATGACCTTCACGTGCACCCCGCGCAGGTACCGGTCCTCGGCGGAGTGCTTCACCGTGGTACGCACCCTGCCCGAGACAGCGTCTTCCTGCACCTCGACCGCCAGCGGCGTGACGAGCACCAGGCCGCTGGTGTACAGGTCGTCGCCGCGGCACACGACCAGGTAGGCGCCCTCCTCCATGCGTTGCCGGGCGATCGAACCCCAGTGAAGCACGTGGGTGCGGTCGCGGTAGTCCTTGCCGTCGCCCAACTCGATGGTCGCCTCGTAATACGGCCGGATGCCCGACAGGTTGATTTGCGTAATGCCCGCCAGGTCGCGGCGCAGCAGGGTGAACTTCATCAGGTCGATGCGGTACACCTTCACGTCGCACGCGGCAATGTTGCGGAACTTCAACTCGATGCCCGGGTAATCCTGCCCCATTGCCCGGGCGGTGACCTCGAACGGGGCACTTCTATTCAACGCCCGATGGATGTTCTCGGGCGAGATGGTCGTCACCTCGGGCATTTCGATAGCCTTGCGGGTGAAGTATTCGATCGACTGGCGGGCGTCGGGGAAGCGGTCCTCGACGCGGCGGTACTCGTCGATGGCCTTGGCCGCTTCGCCCAGGCTGTGATGGACTTGCCCGAGGATGAAAATGGCCCGCCACTTGTTCCGCGCCTCCTCCTCGCGGCCGGTGCGGGGATCGGTCCGTCTGGCCTCCGCCACCTTGCGGCACATTTCCAGGGCCGCCTCGTGCTCGCCCGTGGCGAACCGGCAGTAGCCGATCATGTACCAGAAGCTGTCGAGCAGCTCGCTTTTCGGGTATCGCTCGGCGTAGCGGGCGCAGGCGTCGGCCGCGTCGTCGAACAGCTCCAGGTCCAACAGCGTGCTGGCCGCGGCGAACGCGGCCTGGTCGGCGGCCGGGTCGTCGGGGTATTCGGTCAGGAAGGCTTCGAGCATCGACCACGCCCGGCGGGTGAGTTTCACGCGGTTCAGGCCCGCCTTGCGCAGGGCGGGATCGCCGGCCGCCTCGGGCGCCTTCGCGTACACGCTTTGCGCCAGGGCATAGTTGGCCGCCGCCACGTAGCCTTCGGGCGGATACTCGCCCAGCAGCCGGGCCATCACCTCGACGCTCCGGGCGAACTCGCCCTGCGATTGCAGGAACCCGGCCACCCGAGCCTCGCGCATGAAGCTGCTTTCGACCGTCGCGCGGAACACCAGGTAGCTGCGCTCGAACTCGTTCATCTCGCGGTAGGCCGCCCCCACCTGCACGATCTTGTCGAACGGGATTTCGACCGACGGCCACCGCTCCTTGACGACCTCGAACCAGCGCACCACCTGCGCCGCCGGGCCGGTTTCGAGGTGCACGTCCAGCAGCATCTCGACCGTTTGCCGGTACACGTCGGCGTTGAGGTTCCACTTGTCGACCAGTTCGGTCAGATGCCGGCCTGCGGCGGGCATGTCGCCCTTGGCATAGTGCAGCTTGCCCAACTCGAACAACTCCTGCGGAGTGAGCCGGTACGGGTCGGCGCTTTCCTCGCCGGCGGGCAGCACCTTGAGCGGCTTCGGCGTGGAAACGGCCATCTGCTCCGGCCGATGCGCGTCGCGCACGATGGTGGGCGCCGCGCGGTACTCGCCCGGCAGGTAGCCGTACAGTT
This sequence comes from Planctomycetales bacterium, assembly GCA_007122045.1. Classification (GTDB taxonomy): domain Bacteria; phylum Planctomycetota; class Planctomycetia; order Pirellulales; family Thermoguttaceae; genus PWXP01. The sequence goes on from SKJM01000405.1 coordinate 4,185, forward strand.
CGTAGCGAATTGTCCCGATGCTCGGCCGGCTGCCGATGTAGAACGTAATGCCCTCGGGCGTCAGCTCGAACCGCTCGAACGGCCCTTGGATCGACCGCTCGATGACGGTCGTGCCGCTGGGAATCGGCTCGGTCACGACAAGGTATTTCGCGTCGGTGTTGTTGCGCCACATCTCCAACTCGACCATGCCGCGCCGCCCGACCGGAAGCTGTGTGAGCGGGTTGCGGAACGTCGAGTAGCTGCCCTGCAAGCCGCCGAAACCGCGCGGGACGTCGCGCCCGTCGAACTCCAGCGGCGCCGGCTGGTAGTAGCGCTCCACGCGCCAGTCCTGCGTGGTGCCGGCGAGTTTCTCGGCCGGCACGAACCCGCCCAGAATGCACTGGTAGGTGTAACGGCCGCGGCCGGTCAGGTGGAACCGGATGCGCTGGCCCTCGGGCTTGAGCAGGCGCGCGGGCACGTCGACCACGAGCGTGCCGGCGGCCGGGTCCACCTCGAGCACGGCCGCTTCCTCGTCGTTTACGACGATGCCGAGCCGGTACCGCTCGCCCTCGAAGCGGCTTCGGGCGTACCACGCGCACACCGCCAGGGCCGCCGGGCCGGTGGCCTTGTCGGGCGACCAGCGGTGCCCGGTGCGCCGGGCCATGAGCCCCTCGACGGTTTCCTCGTGTGCCTTGGACCGCGGGGCGACCTGTTCGAGCGCCAAGGCGTACAGTGCCCGCAGTTCGACGGCCGCGTGGTTCCATGCCGGCGCGCCCTGCCCGGCCGGCCGGCGCGCGGGCGGCGCGTCGAGGTCCTGCTGGGCGA
>SKJM01000114.1 GCA_007122045.1 Planctomycetales bacterium
CCGCCGCCACTTCCAGGACGGCCGAGCACCCGCTGGCGTTGTCGTCGGCCCCGTTATGGATTTCGCCGATGCCGCCCCGGCTGGTGCGCGGGCAGCCGAAGCCCACGTGATCGTAGTGGCCCCCGACGATGACGACCTCGTGCCGGCGTTCCGGGTCGCTTCCTTCGAGGTAAGCGAGGACGTTTCGGTAATTGGGCGGGAAGGGCTGGAAGTAGCAGCCGTCGGAGCCCGCGGGCTCAAGCTGCAATTCGGCCAACCGGCGCCGGAGGTACTCGGCCGCCCTCCGGCTGCCTTCGGTCCCCGGCAGGCGGCCCTCCAGTTCATCGTCGGCTAGGTAGTCGACGTGGGCTTGCAGCGTGCCGGCCCGAATCGACTCGAGCGCCGCTTGCAGGGCGGCACGGCGTTCGGCGGCCGGGGCCGGGGCGGCCAAGAGCAGCCAGGCAGCGAAGGAAGCATACAGAAGAAGGCGGGCTTTGCTAAGGCGGGCAAGTCGGGGCATTCAGTCAGCTCGCTGTTGCTGGAGTGTGCGATGGATGCTCCAGAATATACCACATTTCGGCTACCGTGTAACACGGTTGTAGTTCGCGCTTCAGCGTGCGAACTCTAAACATGAGCGATATCTGCACGCTAAAGCGTGAACTCCAACACCCGGCGCGTCGGAGGGTTGCAGCGTCGGTCGCGGGGCGGTAGCATACGTAGCAGTTGCATGTCGCTGCCCTCGCCCCACCCAATCGCGGGCATCGAGGAACCCACAGTGAGGATTCGCGATGGCCAACGTGCTGGTACGCATCAAGCGGGCAGTCCTGGCAGGGCGCTACGCCTTCAGCGAGAAGGCCCGCATCGAGATGGAAGCCGACCATTTGACGGAACTGGACGTGGTGGAATCGGTCCTCAATGCCAGCGCCATTTACAAGACCGTACGGTCCAGGAGCCCATTGCGGAAGTACGCTTCAGAGCGGCTCTACATCATTCAAGGTACGAACCTGGACGGACTAGCCATCTATACCAAAGGAAAACTGGTTTCGGAGCATGACTCGGAGACCTACTATTTCCTCATTTCCTCGAAGCGGGCCTGTTAATAGCAGGCCGAAAACCCATGATGCAGATTACCCTTTGCCCCACTTGCGGCAGCGATACCATTCGGCGCGTGAAGCGCGACTGGACCGGACAGTGGGAGGGCCGCACCTATACCGTCCCGAAGCTCGAGTTCTACGAGTGTCCCGCGTGCGGAGAAAAAGTCTACGACCGCGAGGCGATGCGCAGCCTCGAAGCCCATTCCCCGGCGTTCGCGAAGACGCACACCGGCAAATAGGGCGTCAGGCGATCTCCCGGCAAACGTGGAGGATGCGGCGGACGGCCTCGTCGATTTCTTCCAGCGTGTTCGTGGCACCGACGCTGAAACGCAGTGAGCTTCGAACCAGGTGGTTCGGCAGGCCCATCGCCTGAAGCGTGGGCGAGAGTTCCGTGGAGCCGCTACTGCATGCCGAGCCGACCGAGCAGGCAACGCCGGCCATGTCGAGGGCCATCAGCAGCGTTTGGCCGTCGAGGCCCGGGAACGCGATGTTGCTCGTCTGCGGCAGGCGCGCGGCCGCACGGCCGTGGACGACCGTATCGGGCCGGCCGGCCAGCAACCCCGTTTCAAGCCGCTCGCGCAGCTCGGTGAGCCGGCCGGCGTGGGCATCGGCCTCCCCCCGCCAGATCTCCAGCGCCTTGGCCATCCCCGCCGCCAGGGCCACCGATTCGGTGCCCGGCCGGAGCCCCTCGTGTTGGTGGCCCCCGAACATCCGTGGCGCCACGGTCACGTCGTGGCGCAGCAGCAGCGCGCCAATACCGGGCGGGCCGCGGAACTTGTGCGCGGCCACGCTCAGGGCGTCCACCCCCAATTCCCGGAAGTTGACCGGCAGCTTGCCGGCAACCTGAACGGCGTCGGTATGCATCGGTACGCCGGCCTTCCGGCACTGGGCCGCCAGCTCCCCAGCCGGTTGCAGCACGCCGGTCTCGTGGTTGGCCAACATGGCGCTCACCAGGCGGGTTTTCGGGCCGAGCAACCCGGCAAGCTGGCCCGCACGGACTACCCCGTTCGGGTCAACGCTCAGGGTGTCGAGTCGCCAGCCGCACTCCAGCAAATACTCGGCCGGCCCGATCACGCTCGGATGCTCCATGGCCGAGATGACGAGTTGCCCGGCCGCCGGGCCTGCCGCCCGGCATATCCCCAGCACTGCGAGGTTGTTCGACTCGGTCCCGCCACTGGTGAACACCAGCCTGTCAGGTTGGGGGTGGGAGAGATTCGCCCCGAGTAGTTCAGCCACCTGCTCGCGGGCGTCTTCGAGCACGCGTCGCGCGTGCTGGCCCGGGCGATGTTGACTGGCCGGGTTGGCATGCCCGGCCGCGTGGCAGCGGGCGACTACTTCCACCACTTCCGGGTGGATGGGCGTGGTCGCGTTGTGGTCGAGGTAGATCGTCTGCACAGCCGAATTTTACGTCGTGGCGCCGGCGGGACAAGGGCGGGAAGATTCATCTATCCGCCCACCTGCCCGGCAAACTCCAACAGTTGCGCGTGCAGTTCGGGCGTGGCCGCGGCGAGAAACCTGCCGCTGTCCAGGTGGAGCGGGCCGCCGTCGGGCGCGGTGACCACGCCGCCCGCCTCGGTAACCAGCAACACGCCCGCCGCAATGTCCCACACGTGCGTGCTGTACGACCAATAGAGGTCGAAGCGGCCGGCGGCCAGGTAACTCAGGTTCAGCGCGGCCGAGCCGGTCCGCCGCACCGACTGGCATCGCGGCCCGATTTCGAGGAACAGCCGCAGATCGGGCGACTGGGGGGTGAGATGGTGGGGGAAGCCGAACGCCGCGAGAGCTTCCGACAGCGTGCGGACCTCGCTGGCGGCGATCGGCTGCCCGTTCCGTGCCGCGCCCCGCCCGCGTACGGCGGTGTAGCATTCGTCGGCGTTCGGGTCGAAGACGGCGCCTACGAGGACCTCGCCCTGCCGCTCCAGGGCCAGGGAAACGGCGTAATGCGGCACGCCGTGGACGAAGTTCGTCGTGCCGTCCAGTGGGTCGATGATCCAGCGGAAGCCCTCACCGGCGCCCGGGTCGTCCCCCGCCGGACTCTCTTCGCCGACCACCAGGTGGTCGGGAAACGCTTCCCGGACGATCCGCGTGATGGTCTCCTGCGCGGCAAGATCGGCCTGGGTGACCAGGTCGTTCGGCGCCCGCTTCTGACGCGGCTCGAAGCGGTCGACCCAATCGAGCACTACCCTACCGGCCGCCCGCACGGCCATTTCGCACACTTCCAGGTATCGCGAGTATTCGTCGGTCTTCTGCATGGAACGATAGGCTGGCCGGTTGTTCCGGCCGTATGAGGGCTGGGCTGGCGACTGGAAGACGATTATAGGGGTCCGTGCAGGTCTGTCAATTGACTTCAGGCCCCCACTGGTCCGATCCGCTTTGTCGTGGCAAGATATGGGAGCAGCAAAAATCCGAAACACGGGCGCCGGGAGTCGGTGATACCAATTAGCATGGGTATTCCTGTCGTTGCCCGGATCGCGGGCGGGAATGTCTACTTCGTCAATAAACAAAGTCGGCCGCGCCGAACCGCTCGCGAGAACCCGCACCAATAACACCTTGCTCATGCCTCAGAACCTCGCCATCGTGCTTGCCGCCGGTAAAGGGACCCGTATGAACTCCGATTTGCCGAAAGTGCTCGTCGAGGTGTGCGGTCGTCCGATGGTCGAATACGTGCTCGAGGCGCTTCGTAGAGGGGGTGTCGAGCGGCTCGTTGTGGTAGTTGGCCACCGCGCCGAACTCGTCCGCCAACGATTGGCCGATCAGCCCGACCTCGAGTTCGTCGTCCAGCGCGAGCAGCTTGGAACGGGCCACGCCGTGATGGTGTGCCGGCGCCTGATCGAAGCGCAAACGCAACCGGTGGTCGTGGTGGTCGGCGACGCCCCCTTGATGCAGCCCGAATCGATCGCCGCCCTGTTGGCCGAGTACGACCGGGAGCCGGCCGGCTGCATCCTGGGGACGGTCACCAAGGACGACCCGACCGGCTTGGGCCGGATCCTTCGCAACGCGGAAGGCGAGTTTATCGGCATCGTTGAGGAGAAGGACGCCACCGACGAGCAGCGCCGTATTCGCGAGGTCAACATGAGCTACTACGTGTTCGACCCCACGTACCTGCTCCATGCGCTGGACAACCTTCGCAACGACAACGCACAGCGAGAATACTACCTGACCGACTGCCCGGGCGTGATGATCAACCAGGAGGTCGACGTTCGGGCGTTGAACGTGCTGAAGCCCTGCGAGGGGCTTGGAGTGAACACGCCGGAGGATTTAGCGGCGGTCGAGGCGGTGATGCGAGACCGCGCCTCGACCCGACCGAGCGGCGCCAAGGAGACCGTCCGGACTTTGTAACCGTTGACGGGCCGGCTGGGGACGGGTGTATTTTTCGGCCAACAGACGCTATTGTCATGGAAAGACCATTGTCATGGAAAGACCATGGCCGAAAAACGGACCAGGCCCTCCTACCGGCCGAAGGGGACAGTCCCCGTGAACGGTTGCCGGCCTTTGAAGCAAGCCGGCCGCTGACCCGGCCGGCGCCCGAAACCATGAATTCCATGAAGATATTTTCCGGTCGCGCCCATCCGGCCCTGGCCCGTAAGGTGTGCGAGTACCTGGGGTTGCCGCTGGGGCGGGTGCTGACGGACAATTTCCCCGACGGCGAGATCTCCTGCAAGATCGACGAGGACGTGCGCGGGCGCGACGTGTTCCTCATTCAGCCGACCTGCCCCCCGGTCAACGAGAACCTGATGGAATTGTTGATTATGATCGACAGTTTCAAGCGGGCGAGCGCCGCGCGCATTACCGCGGTGATTCCCTACTTCGGGTACGCGCGGCAGGACCGAAAGGACGAAGGCCGGGTGCCCATCACCGCCAAATTGGTAGCGAACCTCATCGACCGCGCCGG
>SKJM01000464.1 GCA_007122045.1 Planctomycetales bacterium
CCTGCCGCGCAACTTCGAGCCGGGCGTCCGGCGGCTGACGGAAGTGGAAATCGAGCAGTTGTCCAGGAGGATCGAAGGGGCCTTGCTGGAGTGGCTGGTTCGGCAGGGCGGGGCGCCGAAAGAGAGCGTCGAGCCGAATCGGCCCTTTGCCGAGTACGGCGTCGATTCGCTGGCTGCCGTCGACCTCGTTCAGCAATTACAGGAGGCCTTGCGGGTGCGGCTGACGCCGGTGACGGCCTGGAACTACCCCACACCGGCCGCGATGGCCGCCCACCTCGCCCGCCGCGTGGGCGACCCCGAGGCCGAGCAGCGCGCCGAGCAGGAAGAGGCGGAGGCGAACTTGATGGACGTCGAGGCCCTGCTCCGCGACGTCGAACGGCTCAGCGACGAGGAGGCCAGGGCGTTCCTGGAGAATGCTCCAGAGCAGATGGCCCCCGGCTGCGGCGGCGCGGACGGCGACCACCCGGCCCGGGGCGACGGCAAGTCGGGCGCCGAGCCCGACCGGGGCGACTTCGCCGGGAGCGCCTCCGCCGAGCGCGCGTTGCCGGGTAACTGAAGCAGGAGCATTCATGGCGTCCGCGTTCGAGCACTCGTTCAACCCTTCCCGATGGCGCGTCGTGCTCGGGGGGTTCGCTGCCCTGCTGATTGCCGGAGGCGTCGGCCTGTTCAGCTTCTCGGTCTTCGTGGTCCCTTTGGCCGACAGTTTCGGATGGTCGCGGGCGGCCATTTCGGGCTCGGCGGCGTTGTGGGCGGTTGTCTTCGGGGTCAGCGGTCCTTTGGCGGGCATGTGCGTCGACCGCCACGGAGCCCGATGGACCATGCTGGCCGGGGCGGCGGTCGCCGGCGGAACCTACTGGATGATGGCCTATGTGCCCAACCTTGCCGTGTTCCTGCTTCTGATGGCGATCAGCGGGGCGGGCACCGCCGCCTGCACCGTGGTGCCGGTGCAGACGATCGTGTCGCAGGAGTTTCACCGGATGCGGGGGCGGGCCTTGGGACTCGTCATGTTGGGGCTCGGGTTCGGCGGCCTGGTTATGCCGCCGGCAGCCAACGCTTTGGTCGTCCACTTCAACTGGCAAACGGCATTCCAGGTGGGAGCGTGCCTGATGTGGCTGGTGCTGATGCCGGCCATTGCGTGGACCATTCCCGCCCGGGCCGCCGGGGGCGACCGGCACGGCAGTGAAGCCTCTCGGCCGTCGGAAGAGGACGGCCGGCAGCCGCCTGCCGACGGCTCGACATTGCGCGAAGCGCTTCGCACCGGGGCCTTTTGGCAGTTGTTCATGATTCGAGCGCTGTTCGTGTTCGGCTCGGCCGGCTTGGGCTTGCATTTCATCGCGTGGGCGGACGGCCAAGGGATCGCCTCGCAGCGAGCGGCCAATTTCTTCGGCCTGGCGGTGGGGGTAAGTATTGTGGGGCGCATCGCGTGCGGGTGGCTCAGCGACTGGTGGAACCCCAACCGGATGCTGGCGGCGACGGTAGCCGCAACGGCGGCCTCGGTGGCGGTGGTCGCCTTGATCGGGCCCCATTGGGGGCCTTCCCTGACGGCGTTCGCCGTGTTGTACGGCTTCGGCCTGGGCGGCACCGGGCTGTTGTTGACCGTCGTCGTGGGGCGCTGTTTCGGCATGCGCCATTTCGGACGGATTCTGGGAATGGTCCTCAGCGGGTTCGCTCCGGGAGCGGTCCTGGGGCCCCTGGCCGCCGGCCTCATCTACGACTGGCGGGGGAGCTATGAAGCGGCGCTGGCCTTGTTCTTCATCGCGTTCGCGGCGTGTGCGCTCCTCGCCCTGACCATTCGCAGGCCATGGGAGCCCTCCCGCACCACGCACCCAGGCCGGTCGGAAGGCGAGCACAATGGGAACGGGGCATCGGCGGCGCCGGCGAACGAAACATCCCGTCGCCGGCCGTCGAGCTTCGTGGAAGCGGGGGGCCGGCCGATCGTCGGAGAGCAAACATGAGCGCCGCCCATCCGAACCGCTCGCTCGTGTTTGCCTCGCGACCGGGCGGCGCAGCCGAGGTGCGGTTGTGTTGCTTTCCCCATGCCGGCGGCCGTCCCGCGCCCTTTATGCGGGGGGCGGCGCACCTGCCCAAGCACGTGGAGCTGGTGGGCGTATGCCTGCCGGGCCACGGGCATCGCGTGGCCGAGCGCCCGCTGGAGACAGTGGCGGCCATGGCGGAAGCGGTGGCCGAGGCGGTGGAGCCCCTGCTGGATCGGCCGCTGGCGCTGCTGGGGCACAGCCTGGGCGCGCTGGTGGCGTTCGAAGTGGCCCGGGAGTTGCGGCGGCGTCGCGGGATCGAGCCGGTGGCGCTGTTCGTCGCGGCCGCCCCCGCTCCCGGCGCTCTCGGCCGGGCGGACCCCATCGGTCACCTGCCCGACGGTGCCCTTTGGACGGCCGTCAAGGCGCGGTACGGCGGCACGGCCGACGCCGTGGACGATGATCCGCAACTGCGGGGCTTATTGCTCCCCGCCCTCCGGGCGGATATGATGGCGTTGGAGTCGTACCGCTGCGTGCCGCAGCCTCCGCTGAAGTGCGGCATTCTGGCCTTGGCGGGGGATGCCGACGCCGAGGCCTCCGTGGCCGCCTTGGCCGCCTGGGGGGCATATACGACCGGGCCGTTCGGCCTGCGACTTTTCCCCGGCGGACACTTCTTCCTTCACGAGCGCACGCCGGCGGTCCTCCGGGCCGTGGTACGCTGGTTGGCGGAGAAGGGGGGTTCACAGCCCGGCCCTGCCTCCCGAAACCCAGGAGTCCCCGCACGGCGATGGTAAGGATTGCATCCATGGAGCGAGCCTCCCATATCCGCCGATTTCTCGTGACCGCCCTGCTGGTGGCCGTCGCGCTGCCGGTGATCATCCGGGGGGCGAACGAAGCGACCCGGAACATCTACAACTCGCCGACCGATTGGGTGCCACAGGACTTCCCGCACCGGCGTCGCTACCAGGAATTCCTCAACGAGTTCGAGGGAAACGACGTCATTGTGCTGGCCTGGGAGGATTGCACGGTCGACGACCCGCGCCTGGAAGAACTGGAAAATGCCCTGATGAAGGGGCAGGAGGCGCGGGCCGCCGCCGGAGAGGAACGCCTGTACGCGCGGGCTTTCAGCGGCCGGTCGGCGCTGCGGGCGCTGACGGCCCCCCCGGTCGAGCTTTCGCGGACCGCGGCGCTGAATCGGCTGCGCGGGGTCCTCGTGGGGCCGGACGGGCGTACAAGCTGCCTCGTGGCGGTGCCGACGCTCTACGCGGCCTATCATCGCGAGGAAGCGCTGGGGGAACTGCTCGATCTGGCGGAAACCGTCGTGGGAGTGGATCGGCGCGCGATGTACCTGGTTGGCCCCCCCGTCGATGGCTACGTGATCGACCTCGAAAGCATTGAGGCGCTGCGCTACTACACGCTCCCCTCCATGCTCGTTGCGCTGGTGCTTTGCTGGTTGTTTCTGCGCTGCACGCGATTGACCGCCGCGGTGGTGGGCGTGGCGTCGGTGGGCAGCATGTTCGCCCTGGCCCTGGTCCACTACGGCGGCGCGCAGATGAACGCCGTGCTCATCGTGCTTTCGCCCTTGGTGTTCGTCGTGGCCGTCTCGGGGGGCGTGCACCTGGTGAACTACTATTACGAGGCCGCCGGCCGGCACGGGCCGGAGGGCGCCCCCGGCCGCGCCTTGAGGGCCGGCTGGGCGCCCTGCCTCCTGGCAGCCATAACCACCGCCGTGGGCCTGGGGTCGCTGAGCGTCAGCCGGATGGAGCCGATTGTCGTGTTCGCCGTCACCTCGGCCACGGCGGTGCTTTCCACCGTGATCCTGCTGTTGTTGGTGCTGCCCGGCGTGATGGAATTAGGAGCGGCTCCCCGAAGGGTCATACATCCGCAGCGCCGCGCCTCCGGCCATTCCGGCGGCTGGCCCGGGGTCCTCGCGCGGCTGATCTGCGGGCGGCCGCTCATGTGGATCGGCCTGAGCCTGGCGTTGATGCTGGTGACCGGTTGGGGCCTGCGCTTCCTCCATGTTTCGGTGAACATTCGCGGGTTGTTCGTGAGAGAAAGCCGCATCGTCCGGAACTATGAATGGTTCGAGTCGAACATCGGGCCGATGGTGCCGGTGGAAGTCGTGCTCCATTTCGGCGAGGACTGCCCGCTGGACGAACTCGAGCGCCTCGAGCTGGTCCGGGCGGCGTCGCGGGCCGTCGAGCAAATCGAAGGGCTCGACGGCGTGCTGTCGCCCGCGACGTACCTGCCGCCCATCCCCCGGCGCGTCGTGCAGCGCACCGTGTTTCGCCGCCACTTGCAACAGGCGATGCCGTCGCTGGAAGCGGCGAAATACCTTCACCGGGACGGAAACCGGCAGTCGTGGCGGATCAGCGCTCGCGTGTCGGCGCTGGACGACATCGACTACGGCTTGTTTCTTCACCGCCTCGAAGAGGCCGTCGAGCCGATGCTGGCCGAGCTGCCGGACGCAATGGACGTTCGGGCCACCTACACGGGGGTCATGTCGCTGGTCGACGAGGCGCAGCGCACCCTGCTGCGCGACCTGATTGCCAGTTTTCTGACAGCGTTCCTGGTCATCGGGGCCATGCTTGTTCTGGTCACGCGAAGCTTGACGGTGGGCGGATTGGCCATGCTCCCGAACTTGTTCCCCGTGGCGGTGATATTTGGTATCATGGGGTGGCGGAGCGAGCCGGTCGACATCGGCACGGTGATGACCGCCAGCGTGGCGCTGGGCTTCTGCGTGGACGGGACGCTGCACTTCCTGAAGTGGTTCCGGCTGGAGCGCGAGGCGGGCCGTTCCACCGCGGAGGCCATGGAAGTTTCCTACCGGCACTGTGGCCGGGCCCTGGTGCAGGCGGCGGCTATTTGCGGCCTGGGCCTGATGGTGTTCGCCCATAGCGAGTTCGTTCCCGTCCATCGGTTCGCCTGGATCATGCTTGCCATCCTGACCCTCGGCTTGGCGGCCGACCTGCTGCTGCTGCCCGC
>SKJM01000266.1 GCA_007122045.1 Planctomycetales bacterium
CGATGCGCTGGCCGATGCCGCCGCCGGCCCGCTCGCGGCGGACGATGCGGCTCCGGGCCGCGCCGGGGCGGGCTACGTCGTCCGCGTGGCGCGCAGGGCCATGGCCTGCGAGTTCGAGGTGCTGCTCAACGCCGGCCAATATCCCCAGGGCGCCGACGCGGCCCTGCGCGCACTCGACCTGCTCGAACCGCTCGAAGCGGAGCTCTCGGTGTTCCGCCCCGACAGCGCCGTTTCCACCCTCAACCGTTCCGCGGCGGCCGGGCCGGTCGAAGTGGAAGCGCGGCTGTTCGAACTGCTGGAGCTTGCCCAGCGGCTCCACACCGCCACGAACCAGGCGTTCGACATTACCGCGGGCCCGCTGTGGGAAGCATGGGGCTTCGACCGGCGAACCCCGCGCGTGCCGACGGCAGAGGAACTTCAGCACGCCCGGGCACTGGTGGGCGGGCACTTGCTCGACTTGGATTCCCAACGGCGGACAGTGCGTTTCCTGAAAGAGGGCGTGCGAGTGAATCTGGGCAGCATCGGCAAAGGGCACGCCCTCGACCGATGCGCCGAGGCGCTGGCGGCGGGCGGCGCCGAGCATTTCCTGGTCCATGCCAGCGGGAGCAGCATCGCGGCTCGGGGCGATTGCCGCGCCGACCCGCCCGGCTGGATTGTCGGCATTCCGCACCCGCTTCGGCCCGGCCGCCGTCTGGCCGAGTTGCGCCTGGTGAACCGGGCGCTGGCCACCTCCGGTTCGCGATTCCAGTCGTTCGTCCACCAGGGACGGCGGCTTTCGCACGTGCTCGACCCCCGCACGGGTTGGCCGGCCGAAGGCGTGCTGGCGGCCACGGCGCTAGCCCCCGACGCGGCCACGGCCGACGCCCTTTCCACCGCATTTTTCGTCCTCGGCCCGGAGGGCGCCCGGCAGTATTGCGAGCAGCACGCCGGCGTTGCGGCGATCCTGTGCACCCTGTCCCGCGAGCGGGGCGGTTACGATCTCCACCAATTCGGGCTGGATGATGGTGCTTAATGATCCGTTGTAGCGAACCAGCTACCCGAAAGGCGGCGCGACAAGCGCGACGCGGTCCCGCTTGTGTGGCTATGCAGCGACCGTTACCCTCGTGGTAGAAAGCTGCCTGTCCTTGGGCGCCGCGTACCCGCGCCGGCGATCGACCTGCGCCGCAGGCATCTTGGAGAACCGATGACGCCCGACACCCTCGCCGCCGCCCTGGCCCGCCACGCCATCGACCTGCCGGAGGGGCAGGTCGCAATGCTCGACCGCTACATCCGGCTGCTGTGGCAGTGGAACGAGAAGCTCAACCTCACTCGCCACACCGACTACGAGAAGTTCACCACCCGCGACCTCGCCGACAGCCTCGCCTTCGCCCGATTCCTCCATGCCGGCGAACGGGTGCTCGACGTGGGCACCGGCGGTGGGGTGCCCGGCGTGGTGCTGGCCATCGTGCGCGACGACCTGAAGGTGGAACTGTGCGAATCGGTCGGCAAGCGGGCCCGCGCCGTGGCCGACATCGTGGCCGGGCTCGGCCTGCCGGTGCCGGTCCACCACGGCCGGGCCGAGGGGCTGCTCGGCACCCGCGGGTACGACAGCCTCGTGGTCCGCGCCGTCGCCCGGCTGCGCAAGCTGCTCGAGTGGTTCGCCCCGCACTGGGACCGGTTCGGCCGGCTGCTGATCCTCAAGGGCCCCGGTTGGATCGAGGAGCGCGCCGAAGCCCGGCACCTCGGCCTGCTGCACGGCCTCGCCCTGCGAAAGCTCACGAGCTATCCCCTGCCCGGCACCGAGTCGGAAAGCGTGCTGCTGCAAGTGGGTCCGGCGGACCGCTTGGGAAAACCGGAGTCGGGAACGTAAGGCTTGCGGATTCGGAGCCGGTGCTTCGTCATGCGTCATTGCCTAGGGCGGGCACGCCCCCCCCGCAGAAAGCATGTTCCTTGCGTCGCTAGAATCGTACAATGACATGTGGTTACCATATTCAGCAACCCGCAGTGATGCCATGATCTCGTAATCATGAAACCGAGCGATATTCTTTCCCACGAACACCGGGTCATCGAGCAGGTGCTCGAATGCCTGGAGAAACTGGCCGAGCAGGCCGCCGCCTCGGGCCGGGTCGACGAGCAGTCGGCCCGGGAGGCGATCGACTTCTTCCGCAACTTCGCCGACCGCTGCCACCACGGCAAGGAAGAAACCCATTTCTTCCCGGCCATGGAGGCCAAGGGCTTCCCACGCGACGGCGGGCCCACCGGCGTCATGCTGTACGAGCACGACCAGGGCCGCCGGCTGGTAACCGGCATGGCCGACGCGGTGGCCGCCTCCGGCGACGATCCGGACGCCGCCGCCCGATTCGCCCAGCACGCCCGCCAGTTCATCGACCTCCTGCGCGAGCACATTCAGAAGGAGGACCACTGCCTGTTCGCCATGGCCGACCAGGCCTTCACCGACGCCGATCAACAGCGGCTCCTCGACGCCTTCGACAAGGTCGAGCATGAGCACATCGGCGCCGGCGTGCACGAGCGGTACCTCGAACTGGCCAACACGCTCGCCCGGCGGCTCGGCGTGCCGCTGGCGGCCCAGCCCGCCGACGGCGCGCCGAGTTGCTGCGGGCATTGAGCAGCCTGTACAGCGAACGCGGTGCAGGGCAATGAAGCAGCCCATTGCGCGGGATAGGCTTCCAAGTAGCCGTTCACGGGGGGACTGTCCCAATTTTCGCGGCACAAAGGGCGATTTACCCAATGAGTCACCGTTTCCGCCGCGAAAATGGGACGGTCCCCTTTGCATACAGTGGAGAAAACTGCGTCGTCGCCCCGTGAACGGTTACGACTTCCAATACGTCGGCGAAAAAGACAGGCTGGAAGCGCTGGAAGCCTATCCCACGTCTTCCGGCATTTTGCCACCACCTCCCAGATCGGTTATAATGGCCGGCCGGTGCAAGGAATCCGACGAGTCTTGGAACGTCGTGTACTATCTGCCATGGTAGGCGTGAGGGACTGCTGAATAGGACACGGAGCAGCCCCCGGCAAGCGCCTTCAACACGGTCGAGCATGAGCACATCGGCGCCGGCGTGCACGAGCGCTACCTCGAGCTGGCCAACACAGAAGTCAACGGTAGCCGGGACCACCTGGCAGGGCAAGGGGGTGGGCAGGAAAGAACCCGCCTGTCCGTCCTTTCCTGGCCGTTCCCTCGCCCGCGCGCGCTCGGGAGCTTTCTCGGTCAACCTCGTGGCCGCGAAAGCCGTAATCGGGCTGCATCGTCAGTCACGTGTTTGCAACCATTGCCGGGATCGACTAGAATTGCCCTCAGTTCGCAAGCGGCTTGCACTGTGCGCAGCTCAGGGCGGCGGGCGGAAAGCGTCCCCCTGAACGGTTACCAAAACGCCAGGCGTGAATCGGCTTTACGCCAAACGTGGAGCGCACCATGAGCAGCCTCCAACGCAGCGAAAAGGTCAGGATCATGCAAGCTCGAATCTGCGCATCGGCCATCGCGTTTATTTCGCTTCTGGTCGCGCCGCTCTTCACCGTTGCCGCCGATGCCCTTCCGGACCCGGATCCGCCGAATGCCCCGGCCGGCGAACCGTTTGAATTGGCCGCCGACGGCGGCTGGGGATACGCCGGCCGCCATGCCGTCATTGCCCGCGATACGCTGTTCTTCTCGTACCTCGACAGCGCGGGCGGCAAGTGGGTCGCGGCGTACGGGTTCCAATCGGGCGAGATCACCCGCAGCCAGGTCGGCAAGGGGCCCGCCGACCTGCACGGCGCCAACCCCCTGATGATCCGCCCCGACGGCCGCATTCAGGTGTTCATCGAGAAAGGCGGGTATTACGACAAGCGAATCCGGTGGCGGGTGAGCGCCGAGCCCTGGTCGGTCGCCGAGTTCGGCCCGCTCGAGGAAAGCGAACTCGAAGGCGACATCATCCAGGGCCGGCAGTTCTATCCGCTCGTGCATCGCGCGTCGGGCGAGGTGTACTTGATCATCAATGCCCTGCGCGACGGGCGCCTGCGCGAAACCGTCATGTGGAAATCGCCCGACGGCGGCGATTCCTGGACCGAGTACCATAGCCTGTGGGGCCTGGGCAAGGGCCTCAGCGGCAACCGGTGCTACACGCGGGCGTACATCGAGGGCGACCATATCCACCTGGTCACGCTCCGGGTCGGGTGGGGCGAGCCGCTGGCGGGCCACCCCATCGGCCGGTCCGAAGGGGTGTACTATATCCGCTACGACGTGAAGCAGGAGGCGTTCTTCCGCGCCGACGGCTCCCGCGCCTTCCGCCTCGCCGACGTGCCCCTGTACGACACCGAACCGTTCGACGAAATCTGGCACTGGGAAAAGGACGGCGATGGGCGGCAGCGCGCCCTCTGGGGCGATGTCGTCGCCGATGAAGACGGGAAACCTTGCGTAACCTTTGCCGTCCTCGACGCGGTGCCGCGCGGGCAGTCGGCCCTGCACGACGGGTACTGGGCGACGCCGAATCAGCAGGGACAATGGCGCTACAACCGGGTGGCCACCCTCGCCCGCGGCTGGGACAACACCCCGGAGCGAAAGAACCACGCCATTGCGCTCGACCCCGAGGACCCGGAAACCGTGTTCATTGCCAAAAGCACGTCGCCGCAGGACGACCTTTCGCAGGTACGCCGCATGCGCACGCCCGACGGCGGCCGCACGTGGCAAACCGAGTCCGTCCTGTCGGACGAAGGGCGACTGACAACCATCGTCGTGCCGCGCGTGCTGGACCGCAGCGAAAGAAAGGGCGACGTGCTGTGGCTCGACGGCCGCATGGAAGGCTGGAGCAACTATCGAACCCGCATCATGACGCGGCGATAACGGGGTGCGGAACACGGTCCGACGTTCGGTCTGAACTCCATCGGGGAGCACCGCCCTGTGGAGCCTAATCACAACCACCCGAGAAGCGGGTTTCCTTAGCCTTCAGAAAATCGTATAATCGCATGGGCTTACCATATTC
>SKJM01000549.1 GCA_007122045.1 Planctomycetales bacterium
CCGCCGGCAACGCTACCGGGACGGGCGGCCTGGGCCGGCGGCAGCCCCACTTGGCCGGCCATTCGCTGCTCCCATTGCCGACGGGCCATGGGCACGCCGGTCACGGCCTCCTGCAAGTCGATCTGTGCCCGGGCCTCCAAGGCGGCTGCACCGGCCAAACCGCACGCCGCCAGCAGCGTGCACACGACGAACCGTATTCTCGTTGCCATGGGGGATAACCTCCGATGTGGGGGTAACCGGCTGCGGGGCCGGCGTCCGACAGTTGAACGGAACCCATATCGGAAGTTTCCCAAGCCGAACTTCCGTCAAAGTCGGAAAAATCGGCAAAGTCGACGCAGACCCCCTAAGACACCACGCCTACAGGAAGTGCCCGTCCCGGCTTGTACTTATCTTGGGGGAGGGTGGAGTCAGGCCACCATGCGCACCTCGACCACGGCCCCGCCGGTGATTCCCGCGATAAACTCCTCGAAAATGCGCAGGTCCAGCGCCGAGGCGGAGTCGCTTTGCGGGTGGAACTGGGTGCCCATCGCAAACCAGTCGTCGCGGGTGCTCTCGATGGCCTCGACCACGCCGTCCGGGCAGCGGGCCGTGACGGCGAAGCCGGGCGCCACGTCGTCGATGGCCATGTGGTGCATGCTGTTCACACGGATTTCGCCCTCGCCATAGACCCGCTCCATGATGGAACCCAACTCGACTTCCAACGCGTGACGATGCGCGGGATCGATGTGGTCGCGGTGCGGCAGGGCGCGAGGCAGGTCCTCGGGAATGTGCAGGTGGAGGGTCCCCCCGAGCATCACGTTGATCAACTGCATGCCGCATCCGACGCCGAACACGGGCAACTTCCGCTGCGCAACGCAACGCATCAGCATGCGGTCGAAGTCTTCGCGGCGCGGGTCCATCAGCCGCACGGAGGGGTGCAGCATGTAGCCGTCGCGTCGGGGGTCCAGGTCGGCGCCGCCCACCAGGACCACGCCGTCGAGCAAGTCGAGCAGATGCTCCAGATCGTCCTGCTCTACGAGTGGCGGAAGCACCAGGGGGATGCCGCCTGCCTTTTGAATGGAATCCATATAACCCGCTGCAAGAAAACTGAAAGCGGGTACGTCCTTGCGCGCCGATCGATAATCGGCGTTCACCCCGATGACCGGTTTTCCGTTCATCTTGTGCAATCCTCCTGGACGCGTCCTGCGCCCGGTTTGAGTGACCGCGGGGACTCGGGGCGGAGGCATCCTTCCGGATCGGACCCAGAGGGCGGAGCGGCGCGCCACCAGCAAAAAGGCGGGCTCATCCACGGCGATTCCCACCGGAATCACCGCGCAAGAGTCGCGAAGCGGCTGAGCGCGGCATTCCCTGCCGCTGCCCGCCGCAGACCTCCCTGCCGCTGCCGTGTCCGCACACCTGGGCACGACCTCGGAGTCGATGTCCCTATCGTTGGCCTCGAAGCTCCTGCGTGTTTGGCGTCCTCACGCCGGTTAGAGTGCAAGTCGACGCTGAGTTTATCCGGGCCACGAAGGCCTGGCAAGCACTTTCCGTATTTTGCGGGCACATGGGACGAAACATACAATATGTTGTACTGACATCATTGCTAGCAATGTGGTAAACCACAATTGCCGATCGGCAAGCGGCGGAGCTTGATCGCAACCATAACCCGTGAAAGCAGTAGCCGAAGTCGTAAGACCGCGGCTGCAATGCTAGCAGTGATAGCTGCCCGCAAGCGTATGATCCAAACGGTACGGACCGTTGGAAGTTCAAGCTTGAGCATGTGAAGCTAAGGATGTGCGACCCCCGGTTCCTGAAGCGTGAGCCGCAGCCGTACGCAGCCGCAAGCCCGTTGGTGCTAGCAGTGATAGCTGCCGGCACGCTTCCGATGGAGCGGCGCGGGCCGTTGGAGTTCAAGCCTGAGCGTGTGAAGCAAGGATGTGCGACCCCCGCACGCTGAAGCGTGAACTGCAGCCGTGCGCAGCCGTAAGTCCTTTGGTGCACTTCGCTCCGAACCCGAGTGGCGAACGGACGCCCGATGTGCGATAATGAGGCATTGAGGACAACCAGCACACCAACCTGAGGAGCAAAACACCATGCTTCGGACCCTGGGAAGATCCTGTGCGCGGGGCGCCGGGTTCGCGTTGCTGTGGCTTGCCGCCGTGCCCGCCTCGGCTTCCGAGCCGGTCATCGACTGCGGCTTTCCCGGCGGGAACATCGTGCTCGAAAGAATCGACGGCGACGACGTGTACCTGCACCAGGACCTGCGCGACACCGAGGGCTTCTGGTTCTACTGGTACTTTCGGGTACGGGAAGCGGCGGGCCGGACCCTCACGTTCCACTTCACCCGGGGCAACGTGCTGGGCGTTCTCGGGCCCGCCGTCAGCACCGACGGCGGCGCCACGTGGCGCTGGCTCGGGGCGGAGAGCATGAAGGGCGCGACCTTCACCTACTCGTTTCCCGACGACGCCGGCGAGGTGCGGTTCTGCCTGGCCGTGCCGTACCAGGCGTCGGACTTGCAGGCCTTTCTCGATCGTCATGCGGGAAGCGCCCACCTGAAAATCGAACCGCACGCCACGAGCCGGAAGGGCCGCTCCGTTCGCCGATTGCGCCTGGGGAACCTCGGCGGACGGCCCGACCATCGCGTCATGGTCGCCTGCCGGCACCATGCCTGCGAAACGATGGCCAGTTGGGCCCTGGAAGGGCTCATCGAGGAAGTGCTGGCCGATACGGCCGACGGGCGATGGCTCCGCGAGCACGTCGAGTTCCTCATGGTGCCCCTGATGGACCTCGATGGCGTCGAGGACGGCGACCAGGGCAAGAACCGCAGGCCGCACGATCATAACCGCGATTACCTGGGCGAGAGCATCTACCCGGAAGTGGCAGCGTTACGGGCTCTTGTACCCGAATGGTCGGAAGGCCGGCTGAGAATCTCGATCGACCTGCATTGCCCATGGATTCGCGGCGGCAATAACGAGCAGGTGTTCTTCGTCGGGGTGGCCCCGCCCGACATCTGGGCGTCGACCATCCGGTTGAGCGAAATCCTGGCGGAATCGGGCACCGGCCCGCTTCCGCACGACCCCCGGCACAACATCGCGCACGGTCAATCGTGGAACACGCTCGCCGAGCCGCGGACCCATTCGCGGTGGGCGGCCCTGCTGCCGGGCATCGAAGTGGCAACCACGCTGGAGATTCCCTACGCCCGCGCCGGCGGCCGCCCGGTGACGGTCGACTCGGCCCGCGCGCTGGGGCGGGACCTCGCCCGGGCAATCCGCCACTACCTGGAGGACTGCCCGTAGGGCGGCTTCACCGCGAGCGGTGATTGTGATAGACTGGCAGGATCGTGGTTTTTCGGGGAACCGGCTGACGGTGTAATACGAAATGCTGAGCCGTCATGCACCCTCGCCTGGCGCTGTGAATCGCCCGGCGCCACCTCGGAGCGCCGCGACAATGTGGCCGGTTCCCTTGTGCAACGAGCCCCCCGTTTTTCATGTCCGAACTGCAATTTCAGAACGTCTGCCTCGAGGCCGTCTGCTGCACCCTGCCGCAGGAGGTGGTCAGCTCCGCCGAGATTGAAGCGCGGCTCGGCCCGCTGTACCGGCGGCTGCGCCTCCCGGAGGGCCGGTTGGAGTTGATGACCGGCATTCGCCAGCGGCGTTTCTGGCCCCCCGGCATGCCGCCCAGCCAGAAGAGCATCGAAACGGCCGAGAAGGCCATCCGCGCGGCGGGCATCGACCGGGCGAAAATCGGGGCCCTCGTCCACGGCTCGGTATGTCGCGATTTCCTCGAACCGGCCACCGCGTGCGGCGTGCACCACGGGCTGGGCCTCGGCCGCAATTGCCTCGTGTACGACGTGTCGAACGCCTGCCTCGGGCTGCTCAACGGCATCATCCAGGTGGCCTCGATGATCGAACTGGGGCAGATTCAAGCAGCCGTGGTCGTGGGTACCGAAAGCGGCCGGAACCTGGTCGAAACGACCATCGAGCGGCTCAACGCCGATGCCACCCTCTCGCGCCATGATGTCAAGCCCGCCTTCGCCTCGCTCACCATCGGATCGGCCAGCGCGGCGGTGGTGCTGTGCCGGCGGGAACTCAGCCGCACGGGCAACCGGCTGCTCGGCGGCGCCTTCCGCACGAACACCGACGGCTGCCGCCTGTGCCAGAGCGAAGGGCTCAACGAGTTCATGGAAACCGACAGCGAAGCCCTCATGCGGGAAGGCATCGCCGTGGCCCGGGAAACGTTCGAGCGGTTTCTCGGCGCCGTGGGATGGGACCGCGACGGCCTAGCCAAGACGTTCTGCCACCAGGTGGGGCGGGCACACCACCGGCTGATGCTCGAAGCTTTCGGCCTGAACCCGGCGGTCGACTTTTCCACCTTCGAATGGTTGGGCAACACGGGCGCCGTCGCCCTGCCTGCCACCGCCGCGCTGGGCATCGAGGCGGGCCACCTGCGGCGCGGCGACCGGGTCGGGCTGCTCGGCATCGGCTCGGGCATCAACGTGATCATGCTCGGCGTCGAGTGGCAGCGCAGCCCCATCGCGCGGGAAGGTCCTTCCTCCGCCCCGCTCTCCCGCCAATTCGAGAAGGCCGCAACGTAGCGCGGCCCAACCGGCTGGCAAAGAAAGGTATCATTTTCATGTCGCTCCCCTTCAAAGTGGAAGATTTCATGGTTCGGAAGGTGGTGACGGTCACTCCCGAAACCGACGCCCACGACGCGATCGCCCTCCTGCTGCGGCATCGCATTTCCGGCATGCCGGTGGTCGACGCTTCAGGCCGCCTGGTGGGCATGCTTTCCGAACGCGATTGCCTCAAAACGCTCACCAACGCGCAATACTACAACATGCCCACGGCACTGGTGCGCGACCTGATGTCGACGGCACTGTGCACCGTCCCGCCCGACACCGGACTGATGGAGGTGGCCGAACTGTTCGTGTGCAACCGCTTCCGCCGGGTGCCGGTCGTCGACGCCGGCG
>SKJM01000657.1 GCA_007122045.1 Planctomycetales bacterium
CATCCCCACTTGGTTCCTCGCTTTCCGTTTTGCGCAGGACAGGGGCAGTTCGCGCTGCCTCGGTCGGCGAGCCGGAGGCTTCGGCCTCCCCCGATTCGGGAGTGGGCATCACCGCGATGCACTCGATCGGGAACTGGGCCATGTTCAGGCCCAGCGACACTACAACCAACCCAAAGACGCCCAGAGTTGCCGCAATCCTTGGCATGGCTCTTGTCTCCTTCGGTAAGCTGCTCGGTAACCGTTCGCGGGGACTCTCCCCATGGGTACGGCTCTTCCGTGTCAACCATACACCGCCACAGAGACTGGGCAAGGGACCGGAGGCTTTTCGGCGAGCCAATTCGGGCAATCGACGAACGGCCGAACGGCTCAGGCAAACAATGCGGGGCTCGCGGAAATCTCACGCCCCCGGCGGGGGGCAACAATGGGGGGTACATTCGTCGGCAGGAGGCCCCCCGCTGCCCACGGCAAGCCTCGGCGCCGACGAATCGACTCGTTCGAGGGCCAGCTCGCGAATCATCCGCACGAATCGGGGGTGACAGCCTACGGTCGAAGCCCGCACCATTCCCAACCCAAGCTCCTCGCAAAGCCCGGCCGCCTCGATATCCAGGTCGTATACCACTTCCATATGGTCGGTGACAAAGCCGATGGGGACAAGCGTAACGTAACCGGCGCCGTTGGTTGCGGCGAGCGTTTCCAGGACGCGGCGGAGGTCGGGCTCGAGCCAGGGTTGGCTCGGCGGTCCACTTCGGCTCTGGTAGGCCAAATGCCAGCTCCCCAGTCCGGCACGCTCCGCCACGAGCCGGCACGCCTCACGGACATGGCCCTCATAGGGGCTTGACGCTGCCATAGCCGAGGGGATGCTGTGGGCGGTGAATACCGTCGCCGAAGTGCTGCGTTGCTCGGCTGGAATCGCAGCCCGCGCCTCTTCGAGGCGCGCGGCCACCGTTTCGATGAACCCAGGGTGGTTATAGAACAACCGCAACTTGTCGATCCGCGGCGCCGCCCCGCCGACGGCGGCCCGGGCACGCTCGATATCCTCGCGGTACTGTCGGCAGCCGGGATACGAGCCGAACGCCGAGGTGCAAAATGCCATGGCCCGGCCAATTCCGTCTTCGGCCATTTGGCCGATGGCGTCTTCGAGCATCGGGTGCCAGTGCCGATTCCCCCAGTACACGGCCAACGGGGGGCCGTTAGCGTTCAACTCGGCAATCAAGGCCGCCAGCAGGGCCCTGATTTGTGCGTTGATGGGGCTGACTCCCCCAAAATGGTCGTAATGCTTGGCCACTTCGGCCAGTCGTTCGGGAGGGACTCGCCTGCCACGAACCACGTTGTTCAAGAAGGGCTCGACTTCAGCGGGGCCTTCGGGGCCACCAAAAGATAGAATCAGGAGGGCATCGAACGAGGGCACCTTGCACCCGACCCGCATTTATGGTGGTTTACAGCAGCCCGTTAAAAGGGACTAGTCCCCGGCTGGCCCGTGAACGGTATTTGCGAATGACCCCGACGGGATTTGAACCCGTGCTGCAGGCTTGAAAGGCCTGTGTCCTAGACCTGACTAGACGACGGGGCCGTGCCGGCTCGACCGGTGTGCAAAACTTATTGTATACCCGAGAAGACGCCGACGGTCAATAGGCCGGAGGGCAAGAAAAACCGCCCGGCGCCACTGCTCAGAAGGAAGAGCTTTTCGAGGCAAGAATGAACGGAGCGCAATGCGGGAATTCGGGCACTTCGCCAGAGGGGCTCAGGATTCGCCGGCCCCGGCGTCGGCCTTGGTGGCTGCCTTGTTGGTCACGAGCTGTTCGTTGCGGTGGATGGCGTCGAAGACCTCGCGACGATGCACAGGGACCTCCTTCGGGGCTTCGACCCCGAGGCGGACCTTGTCCCCCCGAATTTCCACGACGACGATGGTAATGTCATCATTGATGACAATACTCTCGTTCTTTTTGCGGGATAGCACAAGCATTATACGCTCCTTCGCTCTTCAACCAGGGTATCCTATTTTGACTGCCCCGTCAAGAGCGTCCTTTTAGGAGTCCGTGTGGTCACTCTATTCATTGTACGATACGCCGCATGGACGGGAAGTCAAGCGATGAGTCCCCAGGATTGCGGAATTTTTTCGGCAGGTTCGCGTGCCGAGGGTGCCGTATTCGTTACTGTTGTTACGAACGGGCGTTCCCCGGGGGTCGGCCCGCGGGAGACCGAATTGCACGAGTCGACGTAACTCCTTATAAAGCAGAGTATTACGAATCTTTCGCCGCAAGGTCGACTCGATGATCGACACCCATGCCCACCTCAACCAAATCGACTACGATTCAGACCTGGGCGAGGTGGTTGAATCGGCCTACCAGAGGGGCATCAAGGCGATCATCTGTGTGGGTACCACGTCCGATTCGAGCGCAAAGGGGGTGAAAATCGCTCTCCAGTACCCCCAGGTCCACCCAGCCGTGGGCATCCAACCGAATTATACGGCTGAAGTCGGCGACGACGATTGGAATGCCGTGGTCGAGTTGTCGGCCGACCCAAATGTGGTTGCCATCGGCGAGACGGGGCTCGACCGCTATTGGGATTTCGCACCGTTGAGCGTTCAATACGACTACTTCGACCGCCACCTTCGGCTCGCCCGGCAACGCGACTTGCCCGTGGTCATCCACTGCCGCGAGGCCGAGGCCGAACTGCTGGAGGTGCTCCGCGAGGCGGCCGGCCGGGGGCCGCTTCAAGGCGTCCTGCACTCGTTCAGCGGCAGCGCCGAGTTTGCGGCGGAATGCGTGAAACTTGGCCTGTTTGTGAGTTTTTCGGGCATGGTCACGTATCGGAACCGGAAATTTCTGCCCCTACGCGAGGTCGTCGGCTCCATCCCTGAAGGGCGGCTGCTGCTGGAGACCGACAGCCCGTACCTGGTTCCCCACCCCCTGCGCGGACGGCAGAAGCGGAACGAGCCGGCCAACCTTGGGTTGATTGCGGAGTCGGTGGCCGAGCTGCGTGGCGTGAGCACCGCTGAGATCATCGGGACGACGACGGCCAACGCGCGGCGGCTGTTCTCGCTGGCCGAGCCCGGATAGTTCATGACGATGTAGGGTGGTGACAAGCAAGCCAAGAGCCTGGTGGGACTTCGGTCGCTCGGCCGGGTCTGCTGCCAGCGCACGACGTGCAAACCAGCCAAGCGTGGCTTGCGCAGTCCCACCAACGACTTACGCGACCTCGTCCCACCCTACATGAGTAATCCGGCCCCGCGTCTCAGTCCCAGAACCACCAGAGGAGCATCAGCAGCGGGATGAGGACGCTCAACAACCCCGCAGTACCCCAAGGTGGGGGCAGCGCAAAGAAGAATACGCCTATCAGCACCGCAATGGCCGCCAGCCAGAACCAGCGGCGGTCGCGGGGCTCGGCCAGCAGCGAATGGCGAATGGCCTCCCGCTCCAGGAGGGATTTCTCCAGACGGCGGCGATGCGACTCGGCCCGCACTTCCCGAATCAGTTCCTCGGTCTCCGGCCTCTCGCCCATCACCTCGACCAGCGCCTCGGCCTGGGCGTCGTTGCCCTGTTCCTGCAAGAGGGCCAGCATGACCGATTGCGCGTGCACGTCGTTCGGGTCGATTTCGAGGGCTCGGCGGAGGCTTTCGCGTGCGACGGGCAGGCGGTGCTGGCGAAGCTGGACCAGCCCGAGCGCCGCCCACGCCAGGGCCGAGTGTTGGTCGGCGCGGAGCGCTTCCTCGGAGGCCGCGGCCGCCAGTTTCGAGCCCCGCTCGCACGCCAGGAACCAGGCGTAGCGGGCCAACAGTTCCGAATCGTTCCCGGAAAGCCGGACGCCTTCCTCGAACGCCTTCTGCGCCGGCCCCAGCCGGCCGAGTTCCCAGGCCGCCATGCCCAGCAGCATCCTGGCTTGGGCATCGCGGGAGTCGAGCCGGACCACCTGGCGCGCTTCCTCGAGCGCCTCCTCGGCGGCTTTCAGGTTCAGCAGGGCCTGGGCGCGCAGGTTGCGCACCGTGGCGTCATCAGCCCGCACCGCAACAAGCTGATCGGCAAGGGCCACGGCTCGCACGTGCTGTCCGTCTTCCAGCGCCTCCACGGCCTGGTCGAGCAGGTAGAAATACTCAGAGTCGGTCATGAGCGGTCTTCGCTATTCCGCCGGGTCCCGCGGCAACCGTTCACCGGGCGTAGCAGCCCGCTGCTTGGACTGCGGGCAGCCACTCTATTATTCTAGCGGCTCGGCGCCGGGAAGTGCAAGCGGCGGCAGGGGGCCTTCAGGACGACGGTTGTCTGCTTTGTGGCTCAGCGCCGGCCGGGCCCGCTGCGCGCCCCAAAGGGCGGAGTTGGCCGTTAGGATGGACATTCCTGTCCGTCATGCACCGACGGACAGGAATGTCCATCCTGCGGCAGGGTGACGTCCATCCTGCCTGCGGTGCAATCGGGTACGTTCCGCCGCTCGCCCCAAAGGGCGCGAGCGGCGGGCGGCGGCCCGTACAATCGGCCGCAACAGCAGAATCGGCCCCGGAAAGCTGCGATTTCCCCCCCCGCAGCCGCGCCCGTTTGACCGAACGGCCCCAAGTAACGTAGTTTTCCATGGAGGGACTGTAGCAGCGCTACCCCCTCTTACCACCTATGCCGCGGGCCGGATTGTCCGGCTGGCAAGCCAGGCCGGCGGCAATCCGTTTTCGAGGTCGTTGATTGGCTATGCTTACGTCCGACAGCACGCTGCAACTTGATCCGGCGCCGGTAGTTCCGCCGCAATCGCCGGCCCCCTATTCTGAGCTTGATCAGGCCGTCCGGCGCGGTTTCGGGAGAACTCTTGGATGGATCGACGGCTCGACGGCCGAGGTGCTGGCGCTACCCGGTGACGAGCCGATGCGCGATTGGGGGCTGCGCGCCGAACTGTGCCGCGAGGTGGCCCGCCGCGGCCGTCCCGAGTTTCTCGACGACGAGGACCCTTTCCTCACCCTCGCCTTCCCC
>SKJM01000521.1 GCA_007122045.1 Planctomycetales bacterium
GGCCGGCGGCCGAAACCCGCGTAGCCGAAGTCGAAGTGCACAGGAGTTCGCCGGTTTGCAGGTCGAAATAGGCGGGGAAGGCCCGGCTGCTGGGTACCACCAGTTCGTTGCCGCGGACGAGCAGATAGCCCTGGGGCGACGGTCCGCCGAAGGCCATCGCGTTGTGAGGGTGCTCCAGGTACAGCGCGCCGCAACGATCGTTCACCCACACGGGCTCTCCCGTTGCCAGGTGCGAACCGTGCTCCGTTGGAGTTCCGGCTTTAGCCGGCAAGAAGAGAACCGCCTAAAGGCGGGACTCCAACCCAAGAGGCCCGCACCTGGCTACGGCAGAGCGAATGGGGCGAATCCGGCCACATCGGCCTCACGCCGATTGTAGCCCAAACCCGACGAATTTGCCACCGCGACGTTTTCTCATGGGAATGGACGTTCAGCTCGCGGGAAACCGTCGTCCACGTGATCCGGCCCTCTACGGCTCCTCGGGCTCGACGTGGATGACCACGCGGCCGAGCTGCGGCACGCGGCGGCGGAGGAAGTCTTCCAACTCTTGCGTCGAACGGTGGGCGTCGGTGATGGCCGTGCGGGGGTCGAGGGCGCAATGGAACGATACGTCGAGCTGATCGCCGGTCCGGCGTACGCGGACGTCGTGCGGGCGGAGGGCCGCCGGGTGGACGGCCCGGAACTCGCCCAGCAGCCGCTCGATGTCGAGCTGATCGGCCGGCTCGGCGCGGCGGGCGGCATCGGCCTCGGGCTCGGGTTCGATGTGCGTGACGACATGCTCCAAGTCGGGCACGTCGCGCCGCAGCTCGTCCTCGAACTCGGAAACCCGCCGGTGTGCGGCGGCCAGGTCCAACGAGGGATCGACCTCGACGTGCAGCTCGATCGACCGCCGTCCCTCGTCTTCCCGAACGCGCACGGCATGCGCGCTGAGCCCATGGCGCCGGGCGATGACCTTGGCCGTGGTGGTCAGGTCCTCGGCGTCGTGGGCGACCGGTTCGACGTGGACCACCACGTCGGCATGGGGCGCCACGGCGCGGACGGCGGCTTCGGCGCGGTCGGCCACCTCGTGGGCCGTTTCCAGGCCGGCGTGCCGGCCGACGGCCAGGGTGACGTCGGCGAACACCTCCGCCCCGCTGCGCCGAACCCGCACCTGCCGGACCGCTTCCACGCCGTCGGTGGCTTCGGCGGCGCGGGCAATGCGGTCGCGTAGTTCCGGGGGGGCGCCGTCGATAAGTTCGTTGACCGCCTGCTTGCCCAACCGCAGGCTCAGCCGGGCCACGATGGCCGCGACCAGCAGGGCGGCCGCCGCATCGCCATGCACCAGCCAAGGCATTCCCAGCGGCCCGGCGACCAGTACCAGGCTCAGCCCCAGAAGCACCACCACCGACGACAGCACGTCGGTCGTGCGGTGCAGTGCGTCGGCGGCCAGGGCGGGGCTTTGGTACTTCGCGGCGGCGTAGTGCAATGCCCGGCTGCGCGAGAACTCCACCACCAGCGACAGCAGCATGACGCCGAACGCCCAGACGCTCGGCTCGATGTCCAGCGGCGCGGCGGCGAACAGCCGGGCGACGGCCGCGTAGACGATCCACCCGCATACGGCCAGCAGCAGGGCGGTCTGGAACAGGGCCGCGATGTTCTCGAACTTCCCGTGGCCGTAGGGATGCTCCCGATCGGCGGGGGCCGCGGCCAGGCGGACGGCCCAAAGCGTCATGCCCGACGACACAAGATCGAGTGCCGAGTGGGCCGCGTCGGAAAGGATGCCCAGGCTGTTCGTCAGCAGACCGACGACGACCTTCGCCAGGGTGAGCACCAAGGCAGCCGCGAAGGAGCCAAGCGTCACCCATTGCTTGTTGCGGAAGGCGTCGGCTCGGGCGTCGCTGAGGGCGTCGGACATGGGATGTACGGAGTGGAAGGCTCCTGGCCGCCGCCCTACGGCACCCGGCTGAGGAACTCGCGCAGCGTATCGTAGTAGGCGGGCGGGGCCGGATCGTTGTGGTCGAGGCCGGGCAGCTCCACGAACTGCTTCGGCTGGGCGGCCGTGGCGGCCTCGAACAGGCGTTGGCCTTGCTCGAAGGGAACGATGCGGTCGGCCGTGCCGTGGCTCTGCAGCAACGGTCCTTCGTAGCGCCCGATCTTGCTGATCGCATCGAACCGGTTGCGCATCAGCAGGCGGGCCGGCACGAACGGATAGTGGACGGCCGCCATGTCGGGGGCGCTGGTGAAGGCGTTCTTCAGCACCAACGCACGGCAGCCGTCCGCCGCGGCCAACTCGACGGCCACGGCGGCCCCCAACGACTTGCCCATCAACACGATTCGTTCCGGCTCCACCCCGGCCCGCTCGGCAAGCCAGGCGCGCGCCGCGCGGGCATCGGCATACACGCCCTGTTCATTGGGCCGCCCTTCGCTGCGGCCGTAGCCGCGATAGTCGTACACCAGAATGCTGGCCTCCGCGCGCCGGGGTATCGTGCGGAGAATATCGGCCCGGTAGGTCACGTTCCCCGCGTTGCCGTGACTGAAAAGAATGACCGCTTGCGGCGAGGGGTGCTCGGCGTACCATCCGTGCAGTTTCACCCCGTCGGCCGTTTCGAACCAGGCGTCCTCGAAATCGAGGGCCGGCGGGTCCCAATCGCCGGTGGGGTGTTTCGCGGGAAAGAATATGAACGTCTCTTCGAGCCACATCATGATTAGTATGAGCCCGAGATACACCACAAGCAAGGTGCGCAGAAACCGCCAGGCCGGCAGCAGCCATGCAGGCCGCCGCACCGGCCGGGCGGAGGGAGGCGCTCGTTGTTCGCGCTGGTTCGACATGGGTCTAGCCTACTGACCACCGCTCCGGCGGGCAAGCCCGCGGGTGGCGTGCGGGGGCGTTCGGGCCGGTTAGCCTGCTGACCACCGCTCCGGGGGGCAAGCCCGCAGGTGGCGTCATATCGACCGCCTTTCGGCCTACCCGGTTGCGGCCTCAGAATCGGTAGTTCGGATTCCGGATGTCGAAATCGGCGTCGGTAAAGCCCACGTTCAGCTTCAGGTCGAGGTAGGTATATTCCTCGATCAATTCCGGCTCGGCGCCGGGGGTGGTGGGCCACGAGTACGACTCGTAGCGAATCGGGAGGTTCAGTTCATCGTCGACGAAGACGCGGGCCAGATGGAAACGGAAGTTCCGCCGCGGCACCGGATGCACGACCTCGATGCAGGTGGATACGCGGTCGCCGACCTTCGCCCCCTGGTAGTATTTCACCTCGCACTCGCCGTACTTGGTGTCGGCCTCGGCTACTTCGATCAAACGGCGTACGAGATTGAGAATGCCGATTTCCGTAATGGGGTACCGGTTCCCCTGCATGGCGATGACGCCGTCGGGCTGGAGCGAAACGGTTCCGAACACGCCGCGGACCCCCGTTCCGCGGGCCCACATTTTCCCGTCATTCTGCCCCTCGACGTAGATGACCTCCTGTCCGCGGAGGCTGGCGGGCGAGAGGAAGTGCAGGTACACACTGAAGGGCCTGTGCCGGACCTTGATGAACATCTTTTGGTACTCGCCCACCTGTCCGCCAATCCGTTCCCGCTTGACCAACACCGCCGAATAGTCCTCAATCGCCTCGAGGTCGCGCAGGCCGTCGTATGCCCAGCGAAGGGTAGGCATGAGGGGATGCTCCCCAGGCTGCTGAACATTTGGCACGGCGCCGGCGGTGTCCTCCGGACGCGCGGCTCGCTCGGCAACTCGATGGGGCTCGCGGGGCGCCTGGGCGGGCGTTCGGTTCGCATCGCGATGCGAGCCGCCCTGCCGCAAGGGTGCGGGGACCTCCCGCGAATCGCGCCCGGGAGCCTGCCCCCACGCCGCGGTCGAAAACGCAAGCAAGGCCAGAAGACAGGCGGGGTGCCCAGGACGGCCGGGGATGCTGCGAAACAACATGAAAAAAACTCCTTTGCAAGGACGCATGATCAAGAAGGCAGCTCGCGGGAGACCGCCACCGATCTGCCTTCTTACCTGATTCGACCCTCCGTGTCCGGGGGAGTAACCGATTCCTGCGGAACAGGCTCCCTGTTCCGAGGTTATCGCATTCTACGGCCCGCAAAATTACAATGTTCGCCCCTGGCCGGGCCGATTCGCCCAGATGACCCGGTTCCCATGTTGTGAGAACCGGCGATAATCGACACATTCTACCCAATTATCCGAATTCAGGGGAGTCCAATCTGTGAAGATGACCGAGTTGCACATCCTGACCGTGGTTTCCGTCCCCTTCGAGGAGAACGCCTATGTGGTCTATCGGGAGGGGGGCGGGCAGTGCCTGGTCATCGACCCGGGGTTGGAGCCCGACCGCATCCTGCGGAAGATGGACGAAAAACGGCTGACCCCGGCGGCCATTTTGAACACGCACGGGCATAGCGACCACATTGCCGGCAACGAGGCCCTAAAGCGGCGGTGGCCGCACTGCCCGCTGGTGATTGGCGAAGCGGAGGCCCAAAAGCTCGCCGATCCGCAGCAAAACCTATCAGCTATGTTCGGATTCTCGCTGGTCAGCCCCCCGCCCGAGGTAAAGGTCCGGGACGGGCAGGTCTACTCGGCCGCGGGGTTGGAGGTTCGCGTATTGGCGATTCCGGGCCATTCCGCCGGACACGTGATCTATGTAATTGACGACCGCGATCCGCCCGTCGCGTTCGTGGGCGACGTGATCTTCTCGGGCGGCATTGGCCGGACCGACTTTCCCGACGGCGATTTCCAGGCGTTGGCCGAAGGCATTCGCCAGAAGCTCTACCGTCTTCCCGACGACACAGAACTATTCCCCGGCCACGGGCCGCCCACCACCGTCGGCCAGGAAAAGGAGCACAACCCGTTTGTGCCCGGCCGGTGAGTGGAATGCCCGGCGAGTCGGGTTTACCAGTAGGATGGACATTCCTGTCCGTCGCGCGCGAGAGGGCCACTCGCCTCCGCCGCCCCCCAAAGACGGACAGGA
>SKJM01000361.1 GCA_007122045.1 Planctomycetales bacterium
CGGACGGCGTGGTGACGGTCGGCGAGATTCAACTCGGCGCGGAATACGCCCGGCAACTCGGGTACGGCACCATCGGCTTCGCTCAGCTTTTGTGGGAAGGACAGATTTGGTCGAACGCCAGCCACGTGGCGGTGTTGTCGGACGACCTCGGCCTGACGGGCGTCGCCTTCAACTTCGGCATCACGCGCTAAGACCGGCCGTTTGGTCGTTCGCGACTGCAAAGAGAGATGTGGGGGGTAGAGTCTCGCGAGGCTCTGCCCCCCTCTTGCATTTCTGTGCGGGGTGCTCAGACGGCGCGCCCTGAACCCGGCGCCTCCCGGGAAGCATCGTTCCTCGACCGGTTGCCGGATGGCCAATCCGGCGATGAGTGATAAGTACTGCCTGGTGACGGCGGAAGCGGACCCGGCGTCGCTGGTGGCGGGCATCGAGATAGCCGGAACGTGCCGCGCCGTGATGATCCGCGGCAACCTCGTCGCCACGGGCCGCAAGGGGGCGGTGATCGATGAGTCCGACGCCGGGACCATCGGGGACAATCACCCGGCCGACTGAGGCGAGCGGGCAAACGCGGGGCCTTGCGCGACACCCTTTCGCGATCCTTGCCCTCCAGCAGTCGCGAAGACGCGCAGGAGCCGCGCGATGGCCGTTTGCGCCACAGCTCTTGTATCGCTCCCGCGGTCAGCGATCGCGTTCTGAGCGAAGCTCGCCGCCGGAATCGGCTTGCTCGACGGGTTGCCGCATGGCGAATCCGGCAATGAGCACCACAATGCCGATCAGCCCGAACGGCACAACGGCGGACGAGGGAATCAACGCCCAACGGATGCCCCCCGCCAGTTGCGCCGGCGTCGGGGCCGTGGTCGAAGTGGCGATGGCGCGGAAGCTGAGGTACATTGCTGCGCACGTCCACACAAAGCACACGGCGGAAAGCGCGAGGCATGCAGCCCCGAGATAGACGAGCCATCGCGTGCAGCGGGTCTTGCGTGGCGGATTGACCGAGGACGGCGCGATGTAGGGGTTATTGCTCATGGCGGGATGGGACAGCCTGGGTTCATGTTACGCCCCCTTGGGGTTGCTCGCCCTTCGGTGATTTTACTCCTGCCGACGCGTTGGGCAAGGAAGGGGGACCATTCCCCTCACCGGCCGCGTTTCGTCGAGCGGGGCGTCGAAGTGGGGGAAAAAGCGGGCCAAAGGCACGCAACCTTGACAATCATCCACCGCCTGCCGCGGTGGCCAAGGCCCGGTCGTCCTTCCCTGAAAACACCGTCTCTTGGCCGAAAAGTGGACCAGTCCCCTCACCGGCCGCGTTCCCGGAAGCGACCTGCCACCATGAGGCGGTCGCCGGGGGTCGTTGACTCGCATTCGCCGCTCGCGTACACTGGAGTATACTGTCGATGCCCCCTCCCACCTCACCGCTCACCCCATGAACGGAGCGCCCCATGCGTGCACGCCGCCTGATTTCGCTGATCTTCGCCTTCGCCCTGCCGGCAGCCCTGCTATACGCCGATGAATCAGCCCCCCCGTTCGAGCCGGTCACCTCCGGCATCATGAAGGACGGCACGGACGCGAAGCAGCTTACCGTCGAGCTGAACGGGGCGGAGGACCTGTACCTCGTGGCCACCTACGGCGGCGACTGCCACGACTACGACCAGGCGATCTGGGCCGACCCCGTGCTTCACGACGCCGAGGGCAATACCGTCGACCTGACCACGCTCAAGCCGGCCGAGGTGCAGGTGGGCTGGGGGCAACTGCGGGTCAACCGCGACCACCAGAACCGGCCGCTGTCGATCGCCGGCAAGGAGTTTGAGGGCGGCTTCTGGGCGCACGCGCCCTCGATGCTGCACTTCAAGCTCGACGGCAAGTACACGCGTCTGACGGTGTGGGTGGGGCTGACCACGGGCGCGCTGCGCGGCACGGTCGACTTCCACGTGCAGGCCACGCGGCCGCGCATGCCCAGCCGCGAGGAATACGTGAAGCCCCGCCCGGCCGCCCCCGCCGCGCCCGCGCTGCCGCCGGCCCACGAGGCGCCGAGCACCTTCAACCGCGAGGCCGCCCGGCGGCTGCTCGAACAGGGCGTCGAGCAGCTCGTGTTCGTCCGCCGGTACACGCTCTCGGCCGATCACGTGTACACCGAGCACGTGAACAGCCGCTGGATGCCCGGCGGGGGCCTGTGCATCCTCGACCTGAAGACGGGCGACGTGCGCGAACTCGTGCCCGAGCTGACCAACACCGGCGTGGTGAACCGGTTCGACGTGTCGTTCGACGCCGAGCGGATCGTGTTCGATTTCAAACGCTCGGCCCGGGAGGGCTACCGGCTGTACGAGGTGAACGTCGACGGCACCGGACTGCGGCAGTTGACCTTCCCCGACGAGACGGCCCTGCGCGAAACCGACGACATGCAGCCGTGCTACCTGCCCGACGGCGGCATCGCGTTCATCACCACCCGGTGCCAGTACGGCGTGCTGTGCGACGCCGGCGACCGTTTCACGGTGACGAACATGTACCGGATGGACGCCGATGGCGAGAACATGCGCCCCTTGAGCAGCAGCCCGCTCAACGAACAGAGCCCGGCGATGCTGCCCGACGGGCGCATCCTCTATCACCGCTGGGAGTACCTCGACAAGGCCGCCGGAAACATCAAGTCGCTTTGGGCGATGAACCCCGACGGCAGTGGGTCGGTCGAGGTGTACGGCAACGACATCGCGTTCCCGGAAACGCTCATCTACGGCCGTCCGATCCCCGGCGCCCGCGGCCGGGTCGTCCTGCTGGGCGCCTCGCACTGCTGCCCGAACAACGCCATGGGCACGGTCATCCGGGTCGACATGCGCGACGACGTGCGCTCGCCCGATACGATGCACTTCATCACGCCCGACATCCACGCGCTAGGGCACAACGGGTTCCACTTCCTCGGGGAAGACGGCCAGTGGGTGTACGACCGCCACGGCACGATGGGCCGCCTGTTCAAAGACCCGTACCCCATCCATGAGGACCTTTACATCGTATCGTACAAGCCGCCGGGGATGGGGTGGAGCGCGCCGACCGGCTACGAGCTGCGACTGCTCGACGGCGAGGGGAGCACGGAGCCGCTGTACCGCGACGAGAGCGTGTCGCTGTGGCACGCCTACCCGCTACGGCCGCGCCCCGTGCCGCCGGTGGTGCAGAACTCCCGCAACCCGGCGCTGGCCGAGGAAGGGCTCGCCGCATGCCTGGTGGCCGACGTGTACCGCGGGCTGGACGACGTCGAGCGGGGGACGATCAAGCACATCCGGGTGCTCGAGCAGCTTCCCCGCCCCTGGGCGGCGCGCAAGTCGTGGAACGACCGCCGCGGCCACGCCCATTCGGCCATCGGCGACGGCACGCTGGGGGTGAAGGTGCAGCACGGCATCGTGCCGGTCGAGGAGGACGGCTCGGCCCATTTCGTGGTGCCGGCCATGCGGGCCGTCTACTTCCAGGCGCTCGACGAGGACTACATGGCCGTGCAGACGGAACGCACGTACGTGAACTACATGCCGGGCGAGATGCGTTCGTGCGTGGGTTGCCACGAGACGAGCAACGTTTCGGTGCCCCCCGCGGCGCGGCCCCCGCTGGCGTCGCTGCGCCGCCCGTCGCGCCCCGGGCCGCAGCCCGGCGAAACACAGGCCGGCCGCGTGTTCGACTACGAACGGCAAATCCAGCCCATCTGGGACCGCCACTGCATCGAGTGCCACAACGACGACCGGGCCGAGGGCGGGCTGAACCTGCTGGGCACGCCCGACGGCCTGTTCAGCACCTCCTACAACCAGTTGCTCGCCCGGAGCGGCCGCCCCAAGCAACTGCTCGGCTTCCGCAGCGCGCGGAACGAAGACGCCGCCTCGCTGGGCCAGGAGGCCTGCGGCTACCTGCCCCCGTACACCTTCGGCTCGCCCACCAGCACGCTCGCGGGCCTGCTCAGCGGTGGCCGGCTGACGCTGCGCGACGAGGCCTTGCAGGGGTACGTCGACAGCCTGCGCGAGGCGCACGAGGACGTCCGCCTGTCGGAGGCCGAGATGGTGCGCCTGGTGAACTGGCTCGACGTCAACGCGCCGTTCCACCCCTCCTATTGGGGCCGACTGAACGCAGCCTACCAGGGCCACCCGAACTACCGCCCGGAAATCACGCTCGAGGAAGCCCAGATGCGCGAGGTGCCCGAGTCGGTCCGCCGGGCGGAAGCGGCGGGACAATAGCGCGGATTATTCATGTAGGGTGGGACGAGGTCGCGTAAGTCATTGGTGGGACTGCGCAAGCCACGCCTGGCTGGTTTGCACGCCGCGCGCTGGAAGCAGGCCCGGCCGAGCGACCGAAGTCCCACCACGCCCCTGGCTTGCTTGTCGCCACCCTACATCGCCACGAATAATCCGGGGCAGGCGTTCCGGCACGGCCGTCACGTCCGCTCGGCGTCCGAAGAGGTTTCGGCACGCAGGCGGACCTCCAAATCGGTCACGAGATCGACGTCGACCAGGTGGAAACCACCCTCCGGCCGGAACACAATGGCCACGTGGCCCGCGGGCGACATGGCGAGCAACGCAGGGTGGTCGACCGCCAATTCACGACCATCCCCCAGGTGGATAGTAAAACGGTCGTGCGTCCCTCAGGTCGCGCAGCCCTTTTGCTTTCATGGGCGGTGCTCCTTCCGATTCCAGGTTGAGCTGGTGCGGCCAAGCCGGCGCTTATTGTAACGCGGCGGGCAAGCTCGTCAAGGAGTGCAGTCACAACCGCCCGTTGGGAGGGGGGCGCACGGCTAGGTAGTTGGTCAAGACTTGTCAAATTCCGCCTGTCCCTTACCCCGGTGATTTCCCCGCGAATTCAAGGCACACGCGAATTGGCCCAACAGGAGCGAACGGAGGCAACAAGGCCCTGGGTTTCCGCTGTTTCCTCGTGTTCGCCCCCGTTCGCGTGTGTCTTGAATTCGCGGGAGGGTCGCTTCGTTCGAG
>SKJM01000050.1 GCA_007122045.1 Planctomycetales bacterium
TGGACTGGCTCATCCACAATCTCGACGTCTGCTGCTGGGTCAAGGACGCCTGGCCCGCCTCCTGCCAGGGCCAGGGCGGGCGCCAAGTGCGCACCCAACCCGACCAGTTGTTCGACCATTACGCGGCCGAATACACCTTCCCCGATGGCACGCGCCTGTTCGCCCAAGGGCGGCACATGGCCGGCTGCTGGGGCTTCTTCGGCAATAACATTCACGGCACCACCGGCTCCGGCGTACTGGGCGAAGGCATCCGGGACCCGCGCCTGTACCAGGGGTTCCATGCCACAGGGGACAACCAGGCGTGGGCGTACGAGGGGCCCAGGCCGAGCCCGTACCAGGTGGAACACGACCGGCTGTTCCAGGCGATCCGCAACGACCGGCCCCACAACGAAACGGAGCGCTGCGCACACGCGGCGATGGTGGGCATTCTCGGGCGGATGGCCGTCGAGTCGGGCAAGCGGGTGACGTGGGAGCAGGCGATGAACTCCGACCTGGTGCTGGCCGACGTGGACGGCATGACCTGGGACAGCGAACCGCCGGTCCAGCCCGACGACGAGGGCAACTATCCGGTCGCCATGCCCGGGTTTACCACGGCGTTTTGACGCCCGATCACCACCCGGCGCGCCGGATCCGCCCGGCCAGGCGGGAGGCGGTCGATTCCGCCGGGGGCGCGTCGCCGCGCTCCAGTGCGACGAGCGAATCGAGCATTCCCTGGGTATCGCCCACCATGTTCGTCAGCCGCGTCAGCCAGAGCGAGCGGAACAGGCCGGTCGAATCGAACAGTTCGGCGGGGAAACAGGCGAGGATGCTGGCGGCGATCTGCCCGTTCAGGTCGGCGTTGGGGCTCTCGCCGGTCAGACCCTGCCGAAATGCCGCGCGTAGCGAGGAAAGCACCAGCGGCCACGCCTGCCGTCCACCCGCAAGATTACTACGGTAGCGCAGGTCTTCGGCGAAGTCGCGCGCCCGGTCGGGCTCGACGGCGAAGTCGGCCACGTCTTCCAAGCCCGTCAGGTAGCCCACCAGCAAATCGGTCCACCGCTCGCAGCGGCGACGGAGGCCGTTCAGCCGCATCGCCCACGCCGTGTTGATGTTCGTGGCGCGCACGAGCAGGGTGAGCACGCGATGCCGGGCTTCAAGCTGGCCGATGAGCACGCTGCGCACAATGGGCTCCGCCTCCTGGGTGCCGCGGCGGCGATCGTACGCGCTGAGGACGGCCGCCCATACGCGGGCAAGTACCTCGCCGGTAAGAATCTCCTCGAGCAGTGCGTCGGGAAATACGGGCGCGGGCGATCGCGGGCCGCCGTCCCGCGCGGCGGGCCGGCCCGGAGGCGTCGGAGCCAATGCCTTCAGAGCCCGGTACCAGCGGTCGAGCCGGCACTTCGATGCCACCCAATACTGTTCGATGCCACACGCCGAAACCCGACCTCGACCCCGAACCAGGACCGGACCGTGGGCGGAGACGATGGCGGCCAGTTCCACCAATTCGCGAGTATGCATAGTTGGCCTGGGGGTTCTCGGTCGAAGGCGCGCGGGCGTGGAGATTGTCCGGCGCGAGGTCAGGGCACCCAGGCGCTTCGCGCCGGGCCGGCCCGAGCAAACCCGGGTTCGCCTGACGCCAACGCGTTGGGGTGGTGAAGCACACGGAGCACACGCCATGCCGAGCCGCCGTCGCCGCCGGGGAGGCCGGCGGCCGCTGCCCGTAACCTCGTGTGGGAAAACAGGTTGCGCAACATCTGCGTTCGAAAGAGTGAGCCAAGGAACGCAGGGGCCATGTTGCCTTCACTCAACACGTGGCATGGGAGCAACAGGTCGGGGGGAAAGAACCGGTGGCGTTCACTCTTGAGCGTGCTGAGGATCGCACGCCCTCGGTTCGCACGCTGAAGCGTGAACTCCAACAGTGCGCAGCCGCAAGGCGCGGAAGCCGCGGCAAGGGCCGTTGAAACGGCTCGTTTGAAAAAAACACTCTGCCCACACTTGCGTCATTTGTTCGGCGCGGCATACTAAGGGGCCGAAAGGGACCGGCCGCCCGGCGAACGGCCCCCTAAATAGCGCGCACACCCCCCCGAGGAGGACCCCGTGGAAAAACAGTCGCTCGAGTTTTTTCGAAAACTACTGGAAACCCCCAGCCCGTCCGGATACGAGGCCCCTGTGCAGGAATTGGTGCGGGGCTACGCCGCCGCGTTCGCCGACGCGGTGCGGACCGACGTCCACGGCAACGTCATCGCCGCACGGAACCCCGACGCGCCGCTGCGGCTGATGCTGGCCGGCCATTGCGATCAAATCGGACTGATCGTCCAGCACATCGACGACGACGGCTTCCTGTACATCGGCGCCATCGGTGGTTGGGACCCTCTGATGCTTATCGGGCAGCGAATGCGCGTGTGGACCCGCGAGGGCGGTCTTGTGGGGGTCATCGCCCGCAAGCCCATCCACCTGCTCACCGAAGAGGATCGCAAGAAAGTCCCTAAACTGAAGGAACTGTGGCTCGATATCGGGGCGGCGAATAAGGAGGAAGCCGCCAGGCTGGTGCGGATCGGCGACGCCGTGACCCCGGAGTTGTGCTACCAGGAGACGCTCAATGGGCGCGCGGTGTCTTCCGCCATGGACGACAAAGCGGGCGCCTGGGTGGTCATCGAGGCCTTGCGGCGCATTGAGGCCGAAAAACTGCAATGCGCCGTGTTCGCCGTCTCGACGGTGCAGGAAGAGGTGGGGCTGCGCGGCGCCCGCACCAGCGCCTTCGGCATCGACCCGCACGTGGGCGTGGCCGTCGACGTGACCCACGCGACCGACTGCCCCACCATCGAAAAGAAGGAAGAAGGCGACGTGGGCCTGGGCAAGGGACCGGTCATCGCCCGCGGGCCCAACATGAACCCCAAGGTGGTCGAGTTGCTCCTCGAGACGGCCGAAGCGCACGCGATTCCATTCCAGCTTGCCGCCGAGGGGCGGGCGACCGGGACCGACGCGAACGCCATTCAGATCAACCGGGCCGGCGTGGCCACCGCCCTGGTAAGCGTGCCCAACCGCTACATGCACAGCCCGGTCGAGATGATTTCGCTCGACGACATCGACCGCGCCGCCGACCTCCTGGCCCGATTTGCCGAGCGGCTGACCGACCAGTTGAACTTCGTGCCCTGAGCCTGACGGGCCGAAAGGGGGCAGTCCCCCGTGAACGGTCCCGTTGGAGTCCACGCTTCCGCGTGCCTTTGGTGCCAGGTGTTCGTTGACGGGTTCGCGGCCGAGGTTGTACGGGGAGCCCGGCTGTCGTGGGGACGCGCGTAACCCTTTCGGGGACCCACTGCCGTTCGAGGAGTCCGATCGGTTAGAATGGGCGACTGGAGGCACGGTCCCCCCGGAGTGGACTACGTAAGACCGTTTCCAAGAATACCCTGGGCGGTGGTGGAACGCAATGAAGGTGCTGAAGAATGTGGCAATTGTCGGGGTCGGGTTGATCGGCGGTTCGATCGGCCTCGCTCTGCGAGAACGCAAACTGGCCGAAACGGTCGTCGGGATCGGCCGTCGCCAGGGCACCCTCCGCATCGCGCGGCGAGCCGGCGCGGTCACCAACACCACGATCGACCTCGCCAAGGGAGTCGCGGAAGCCGAATTGGTCATCCTTTGCTCGCCGGTAGGGCTGATTGTTGAGCACGCGCGAATCGCCGCGCAGCACGCGCCGGAGGGAACCCTCATTACCGATACCGGCAGTACGAAACAACGCATTGTCGAAGCGCTCGACACCGGCCTGTCCCGGAGCTGCCGGTTCCTCGGCGGGCATCCGCTGGCCGGCAGCGAGAAGTCGGGGCCGAGCTACGCCCGCCCCGACCTGTTCGACGGCCGCGTGGCCATCCTGACCCCCACGATGAACACCCACGCCCACGACTACGACCTGCTTGAAGAGTTCTGGCAGGCTCTCGGCGCCGTGGTGGTGAAGATGCCGGCCGACGAGCACGACCGCATCCTGGCGATGATCAGCCACCTGCCGCACCTGTCCGCCGCCATGTTGGCGGCGACCATGCCGGAGCAGTACCTGCGGCTGGGCGGAAGCGGGTTGCGCGACGCGACGCGCCTGGCCGCCGGCTCGCCGGAATTGTGGCGGCAGATCATGGCCGAGAACCGCGAGAACATCCTCGACGCGCTGGAGCAATACGGCCGCAAGCTGGCCGACTTCCACGGCGCCCTGCGCGATGAGAAATATGAACGGCTCGAAGAACTCCTCCAGGAAGGCAAGAGGAACCGCGATGCTCTGGGAGGTTGACATCTACCCGGCCCCCGGCCAGCCCGATCTGCTGGCCGAACAGGTGGCCGGCGAAGCGCCCGACGCCGGCCTGCCCGCCGAAATGCGGGTGCGCGCCGCGCGCGGCTACCTGGTTCAGGGCGACCTGGACCGCGACCGTATCGAGCGCATCGCCCGCGAACTGCTGGCCGATCCCATCGTCGAGCGCACGGTCGTGGCGCCGGTGGGCGATCCGGCCTTGACGGCCCCCCCCGAGCCCGGCTTCGAGCCGATCCACGTGTTGCCGAAAGCGGGCGTGATGGACCCGGTGGCGCAGAGCGCGCAGCAGGCCATTGCCGATTTCGGCGTACCGGCCGACGCCGTGCGGACGCTCAAGAAGTACTGGATTGCCGGCGTGCCGGAGGGGCTGCGGGAGCCGCTCTATTGGAAGCTGCTGGCCAATGAGGCGATCGAGCAGGTGGTGGCCGGGCCGTTGGCCTTCGACCGGCTCGAGTTCGGCGCGCCCTACCGGTTCGAGCGGGTGACGGTGCCTCTGGAGGGGATGGACGACGCGGCGCTGGAACGTCTCAGCCGCGAGGGGCAGTTGTTCCTCACGCCGGCGGAAATGCAGACCATCCGCGACTATTTCCGCCAACTGGGCCGCGACCCGACCGACGTGGAACTGGAAACCCTCGCCCAAACCTGGAGCGAGCATTGCAGCCA
>SKJM01000566.1 GCA_007122045.1 Planctomycetales bacterium
CAGCCCGCGCCCCATCGCCCAACCGGCGAGGACAAGCACCGGGGCCACCACCATCAAGCCGGCAAGCCGGTACCGGCTGCGCCGGCGTTCGCCGGCCGGCGGGGCCACGGTGGGTTCGCGAATGGCGCCGTAGGGGCAGGACTCTTCACACAGGCGGCACTGGATGCACTGCTCCGGCGGAATCTGCACGTGCCAGCGCGAAAGCCGCGAAAACCACCGCAGCGGCACGGCGTAGGGGCAAAGGTACCGGCAATACGGCCTGCCCACGAACACGCCGATCGCGAGGAACGACGCGCCGACAATCAGCATATTGAGGCTGCCGCCGAGGCGAAAGAAAGCGACGAACGGGTCGTAGCGGCAAATGACAAATCCCGCACCCGTCGCCGCCAACAGCACGGCCAGCCCCAGGTACGTATAAGCGAGTGTCCCCAGGGCGGCGTCGACCCAGCGGGGCACTTGCACCGGGCGCAGGGCCACCAACTCCTGCACCATGCCCAGCGGGCAGACGGCCGCGCAGAACACCCGGCCGAAAAACAGGGCGAACACCAGCGGCAGGAGGAAGAAGCCCACCACCGCCAGCGGAATCAGGTAACTCCCATCGGCCACCGCCAGCGCCACGTTTTGGGTGGCGCCGATCGGGCAAACGCACCCGCCGCGCCAGAATCCGAACACCGCCAGCGCGATGACCCCCAGGGCCAGCAGTCCCCGCCGCGAGCGGCTCCCCAGCGCCAACTGCGCGGCCAGCACCAGCGCCACCAGCAGCCCCGCCAGCGCGAGGTATTGGACCCACGTGCCGGCCGGGTCGGGCACGATGGTCGGCGGCAGTTGATGGTCGGTGAAGTCGGGCGGGGGGAACCGTTCGATGTCTCTCGCCAGTCCGACCCCGGCCGGCGCCGCCAGCGCGACGGCCGCCGCCAACGCAGAGCGGGCCCTCGCCCACCACCGCTGGGCGGCGGAACTCGGGTCGCAAGCAGGTGGCCGGAGGAAGGTGGGATTGAGGCGGGTTCGCCTGGACATGCGGGATCTCTTACGCGTCGGGGTCCTGGTGCTTCAGCAGGTAGGGTCGATCGGCGGGCACGCGGCGGAACGCCTCCGACGGGCAGGCGACGGCAATCGCGCATTCGTTGCAGTTCTCGCAGCGGTCGTGTATCACCTGCAGGTACAGCGACGCGTTGCCGAACGCACTGCACCCCTTCACGCACTTGCCGCAACCGATGCACAGCGACTCGTCGATGTGATACTCGTAGTACGGCTCTTCGATGAACTCGCGGATGATCGCCCCGGTCGGGCATAGCTGGTTCTCCGCGCCCGTGTCGAGCGCCAGGGGTTCGGCCTCGAAGAACCCGGTACACAACTCGCAATAGCCGCACATGCCGTAGCTGTGAACGCACTTGACGGCCGATTCATCGAGCACGCAATAGGTGGCGCAGTTGCCGCACGCGATGCAGGCGTGGGGGTCGATCTGCCAGACGAGTTCGCGGCGCTGCCCCCGCGCCGCGGCCAGCGCGGCGGCGCCCCCGCCGAGGCCCACCACACCGGCGCCGCGGACGACATCGCCCAGGAACGTGCGGCGGTCCAGCCTGCTTCCCGTTGGGCGCGAATTACTCATCGTCGAACTCCTCCCATTCCGGCCCGCGGCGCTGAGGTAAGATGCAGTGGGCCAGGACCGGGCATCCGGCGCAGGCCAACTCTCGCGGGCAGCCGCCCGCCCATCGGCCGTTGCGCGCCACAAGCAGGGCGCCGCCCCCGCCCAGGGCCCCCAGCGCCACGGCGCGGGCCGCCGTGCGGAGCCA
Organism: Planctomycetales bacterium; assembly: GCA_007122045.1. Taxonomy (GTDB): domain Bacteria; phylum Planctomycetota; class Planctomycetia; order Pirellulales; family Thermoguttaceae; genus PWXP01. Next base: position 1,794 of record SKJM01000566.1, read on the forward strand.
ATCGCGGCGGTGGGTGGTTGTCGATTCCGGTAATGGCATGGTTGGTTACTCCATCTCCTCGAAAACACGAACGGCGCCCAGCGCGGCATCGAGCACCAGCACGCGGCCGCCGCTGTCGGCCGCGACCATGGGGGGCCGCAGCCGGTAGTCGGTACGCGTCTCGACCAAGGCCGCGGCGTCGGGGGCCAGGTCGGCCGGTCCCGCCACCACGCTCTGAAGGTCGCCCTGCTCGGTGTACACCTTCACGCGCGGGATTCCCTTCTCGGACGTGACCGTTCGGCCGTCGGGCAACAGCGCGATGCTGGCCGGGTTGCAGCAGCCGCAGAAGCCGTCGATGGCCACCCCCGGCCGTCCCCAAGTCAGCGGCTGCTCGAAATAGCCGTCCGCCGTGTAATACTCGATGCGGTGCCGCCCGGGGTTGACCACCCGCAGCAGCCCGTCGGCCCCCAGGGCCACGTCGAAGTACGGGCTGGGGATGACAAACCCGAAAATTCCGCGCTGCTCGTCGCGGCGGCCGATTTCGCCCACGACATTCCCATCGAGGTCGCACCGCAGGACGACGCGCCGGCCGGCGTCGGCCAGGAACACGTCGTCGCCGCCCAGCGCGATGCCGGTCAGCGCCGCCCTTTCGTCGAAGGCCGGCCACGACGCCTCGCGCGTGCCGTCGGGCTGATACACCTCCACGTGCCGGTCGAAGACGACGTACATTCGCCCGGGCCGCGCGTGGTCCTCGCCGGCGATGGCCAGTCGCCGCGGCTCGGCGTCCAGCTCGATCCGTTCGAGCACTCCCCCGTCCGGGCTGAATGCGAGCACCGCCCGGTCGCCGGCGACGTACATCGTTCCCTCGGCCCCCACCGCCAGCGCACGCGGCTGGGCCAAATCGACGGGGATGGACGATACCTCGCGCCACCGGAGCCACTCGGCAGGCACGTCGGTAAACTCCTCGACGCTATAGCCGAAAGTGCCGGGCAGGCCGCTTCCCAACTCGCCGTGGGGCCGGATGGCCCATACGGCCACGGCCGCGACGACGACCGCCACGGCTACTACCGCGCCGATCAGGAGCGTCGAGATCGGAAGGTTGGCAGGCTTGTTCATCGTGAAAACACTCGCGGCGCGATGTTTCGGAGGCTTCGGATACCGTTGGTCCTCTATTGTATCACAACGACTACGGCGGCGCAATTTCGTGGGACAGGCTTTCCAGCCTGTCAGCTAAATCGACAGGCTGGAAAGCCTGTCCCACTGTCAGGTAAATCGACAGGCTGGAAAGCCTGGCCCACACCAGTCTTGCACGGCTACGGGTCTGCGGCGCCCTCCCGCATGTCGAGGCAGATCATGGTGGTCATATCGCGGAGGATCAGCCGGCCGCCGGCCATTGCCATCGGGCCCCACGATTCGTGGCCGTCGAGCACCTGCGCTTCGGCCAACGGCCGGTACTGCTCCGGGGTGGCTTCGGCCAGGGTCAGCCGGCCGTGGTCGTCGAGGATGAAAAACAACCCGTCGGCCTTCAGGTACGGCCCCAGCCCGAACCGATTCTCCGGCCCGCTCGCCCAGACCTCGTTTCCCTCCATGTCGAGGCAGACGAACTGCTTGTCGTCCTCGCGGACGCCGTAGAGGAACCCCTCGTGGAAGATGGGCGTATGGTGGGTGGAACCGAACTGCCGCGGGCCGAGCCGGAAGAGGGTCTTGGCCTCGATCCGCCCGCCTTCTTCCTCAAGCTGCATCATCAACGCGCCGGCGTTGTAGCCGCCGGAGAAGAAGATGCGCCCCTCCGGCAGCACCACCGGCGAGGGACAGGTGGCGATGCTGATGCGCCAGTCGGTCGAGTCCCACAGGTACGTGCCGTCTTCGGCGTCGATGCCCGCCACCCCGCCCTTGCCGCAGTACACATAAATGCGGCGGCCGGCGAACTCCATCGGCACGATCGAGGTGTGGGTGATGCCCCACTCCCGCGGGTTGGGGCTTTCCCAGAGCACCTCGCCGGTGGCGCCGTCCAGCGCCACCAGCAGCGCGTCGCCGCCTACGGCCAGCACGACCCGCTCGCCGTCGATCAGCGGGCACTGCCCGTTGTACCACAACGGCACCGTCGCGCCGAAATCGGTTACCGCGTCGATCAGCCAATGCTCCCGGCCGGTCTGCGGGTCGACGCTCAGGACGTGGCATTTCGGCCCGAAGGCGACGGCGAACCCATCGGCGATCGACGGCACGGTGCGCGACATGCCGTGGTTGCGTTTGACCACCACCGGATAGCTGTAGCGCCAGATCTCGCTGCCGTCGGCCAGCGACAGGCAGCGCAGCGCGTCGGCCTGCTCGTCGCGCAGGTAGTCGAGCACGTAGACGGCGCCGTCGTGGATGGCGGCGCCCGCGTATCCCTCGCCCACCTCCAGGGTCCAGAGGCGGGGCGGGCCGTCGGCCGGCCAGGCCCGGGCGAGCGGGGGCGAACCGTGCGCGACGCCGTCGAGCCGCTCGCCCCGGAACCAGGGCCACGCGCCGGGGATGTCCGCCGGGCGGGCGTCGAACACCTCCAGCGTGCCTTCCAAGGGCAGGGCCGGCCGGTCCGCCACGACCCCGGCCGGCCGGTCCATCGCCGGCACGCGCAGCTCGCTGCGGCGGCTCGGCTCCACCCGCGCCCAAACCACCAGCGCCGCAAGGGCAACCGTGGCCACCGCGCACGGCACGATCGTTGGCAGAAGCGAATGCCGCATGGATTGCCTAGTTCACCTCTTCCGGATGGAAGACGGCGTGGCAGTCGTCGCAGCTCTGGCCAAGCTTGTCGAAAGCGGCCAGCGCGGCTTCCTCATCGACGGCCCGGGCCGCGGCAATCAGCTCGGCCGCCGCGTTCCGCATTTGGATGCTGTATTTGACCCACTCGTCGTCCCGCTCCGGCGCGATGGTGTCGTCGGCGTTGGCCAGCGTGCCTTGGGCAATGACCGCAAGGGCCGCGGCGTCGCTCGCAATGTCGTCCTCGTTGCGTTCAAACCGGCGGCGGACCCGGCGGTTGATGCTCGTGTTGATCAGCGGCACCTGCTCCATGAGTTCCTTCAGTGACGCGACCTTCTCCCATGCCAGTTCCGGGCCGTCGCCGCCCTCGGCAATCGCCGTCTGCAGATTCGCGACGCCCTCTTGCGCCGCCTC
>SKJM01000024.1 GCA_007122045.1 Planctomycetales bacterium
GTGGCCGCGAAGAAGTCGGCCAGCTTGCCCGCCTCAGCCGGCGAAAGATGATACTGCGGCATGCGCATCATCGCGGCCGGGCGAACGGGGTACGGGCGGAGCAGGTACTCGTGCAGCCATTCGGGCCGCAACGCCCTGCCCGTGTGCCCAAGCGGTGGGGGCAGCCATCCCCAGGCTTCCGGCCCCATCGGGTGCGCGCCGGCGGCGCGGGCCTCGGCCAGGGCGGCCGGGTAGAGCAGCCGAGCCAGGTCGCCGCCCCAGGCAGGGTGTTTTCGCACAATCTGGTCGCTCCAAACCAGCACGTCGGCGCCGCCCACCGCCACCGCCTCGCCGGCCAGCACCGCCGGCTCCCACAGGGTGAAAGCGTACAACCGTATCTCGTTGCCCTCGGCATCCATGTCGTCATCGACGATCGCCGGCCGCCCGTCGGAGGCTAACTGCGGCATGCCGGTGAGCACCGCCCGGGCGAGGCCCCGGTCGTCCACTTCGAGCGATGCCCCGATCTCGGCCTGAGAAAACTCCGGCAGAAGCCACTCGAAGTCGTCGTGGGCCGGCAGGGGGTCGAACCGGTCGGGCTCGTAGGCGATGGTCCACTGCTCCATTCGCAGCGTGTGGCACTCGGCGCAGGCGAACCGGTCGAGCACCTGGCGTCCTTCGACAATCGCCCGCCGCCGCCGGTCGGGTTCGTACACGTATTTCTCCGTGGGCGGATCGGCCGTGAGCCCCAGCACGAAGGTCATCACGGCTTCCCGCTCCTCGGCGGTGAAGTCGAACCGGCCCATGGTCAGCCACTCGTTCAGCGGCCTGCCGTCGGCCAGCCGGTAGTCGAAGCTGCGGGGTTCGCGCAGCTTCTGCCACAGGAAGCCCTCGCGGCGGCGTTGGCGGATGGCGTCGAAATAGAACGGGTCGGGGGCGGCGTCGCCGCGCGCGGCTGCTCCGGCCAGGTAGCGGTCGACTTGCTCGAACGCCAGCAGCGACTCGCGCTTGCGGCCCCAGCCGGTCAGGGCGGGCCCGATGGGCGGCGCGTCTTCAAAGCTGGGAACGTCGTGGCAGGCGTAGCAGCCCCGCTTGGCGATGGTGCGCTGGCCGAGGTAGCGGAGTTTATCGTCGGTATCATGCCATTGTGCCGACGGATTCCGCAGCAGCCGTTCCGCCTCCTCCCGCGGCATGGTCCTGGCCAGGTGCATGAGCACAAGTTCGTCGAGATCGGCCGGTCGGTAGTCGGGTTCCGGGGTCGGGTACGGCGGCACGTCGAGCAGGAATGCCACCACGTCGGCCACCGGGTCCAGCGGCGGCGATGTGTGCTCGCCCGCGCCCGGCGGTTCCGCAAGTGCGGGGGAAGGGGACAGTCCGATTCTCGCGGCGTCTTGGGGGGGCGATTGGCGTTGCGGACCGTCCTGCCGCGAAAATTGGGCCCCCGCGACCGGCTCCAGCGGCACTTGCGGCATCAGCGTGCGCGGCGAGCGATGCATCGGATCGCGCAGGAAATCGGCCAACAGAGCCCTGCCCGACTCGGTCGTGTACTTCGCGCCCAGGCGCGAAAGGTCCGGTCCCACCGCCGACTGCGCCTCGGGAAAGGCCTCGTGCCGGTGGCATGCCAGGCACCCTTGCAGTTGGAATATCTTGCGGCCGCGGGCAGGCTCGGGGCTTTCGACGAACCCTTCGGGCGAGGACAGCGGCTCGATCGTTTCGCTAACCCCCAACAGGTACGCGGCGATGGCATGAAGCTCGACCGGCTCGAATCGTTCCGCTTCCTCCCGCGCCGGGCCGGAAAGGTGGTCGTGCAGGCCGTACAGGCGCGGCATGCGCGTGTCGGGCAGGAACCGCTGCGGGTCGGCCGTGCGGTCCATGACCATCGCCGGCGTGAGCTTCTCGGCGACGTCGCGAAGGCTGGGTCCCACCTTGCGCATCGTGCCGGGAGGGCGGCCGTCACGGGGCGCCCCGCTTTCCGGCTCGAGGCGCATGTCGGGACCGATGCGCCACCCGGCCGCGTCGTAGCCGTCGATCTCGTGGCAGCCGAAGCAGCCGTGCTCGCGGAGCAGGTGGTATCCGGCCATCAGTTTGGGGGCCGGCGGATCGGGAAACCGCTCGCTCGGCTCCAGGTCGGTCACCTCATGGTGGCATTGCAGGCAGCGGCTTTCCGCAAACCGCAGCGGCAACATGGGCCATTGCCAGTGCGGGTTCGGCTGCCAGTCGTGCTCGCGGCGCCAGCGGGCCGCGGCCTCGGGCGTGTCGGGCGCGTGCGACGAATGGCGGAACGACGTGCCACTCCCCTGCCCGTCATGGCAAATCGTGCAGCCGAACTCCTCGACCGGGTGCGGGCTGCCCGAACCTGCAAACAGTTCGAGCCTGGGATGAGGGCGGAAGGGCTGGGGGAATCCATGATCCGCCTCGGTAATACCCCGGTGGCAGGTCGTGCAGCGGTCGAAGCGTGCCACCCGTTGGAAGTGGTAGTCGAGCGTCAGGTCCGGCAGCCAAATCTGCTCAATCGCGGGCCGCCGTCGGGGTGGGGCGGCCTCCGGCGCCGATGCGAGCAACCGGCGGTATTCCCGCTGATAGTGCCGCCAGGGCCGCCGGTGTTCGGCCGCGATCATCCACACCGTCGCCCCGAGCAACGCCAGCGCGCCGAGGCACATCCAGACGTGCAACTGTCGCAGGTCGCGAAATGTGGCTTCGAGCGGGCGCATGGAGGTCCGAGCAGGAGGTAATTTACTCTGGCGGGCGGTGCAAGGCGCTAACCCGGTAGGAAGGACATTCCTGTCCATCCTACGTGGCACGCCGCGTTGCAAGCTGGCAAGCTGGTTCCGCGCCGGTGGCGCGGTTTGCTTTCCCCACCCTGTCACTTTATACTGCCCGAAAATGATCGTCAAACCGCGGTCACACATTCCGTGCGGGAAGCCGGCGGTTCGTACTCCCCTTGCCAACCGGCCGGTGTGCGGGTAAGGTACGTTGGCTAGCCGTCGCCGGGTGAGTAGCGGGCGGTTCCCGCCGCTTTCGGCGAAGCGACCCGTGGCCTTCACCCGACGGAGAGAAGCCTCCGCAACGGTTTGCCCGCCGTTTGCCGCGAAAACCGCCCCCCCACCCGAGAGCGGCTGTTCCCCATTCGACGCCCGAGTACGAAACTCGGCAATCAAGTGATCCTGGAGACCGACCATGGCTGCCTTTCCCGAAATCCCGAAAATCCCGTTTGAAGGCCCCGATTCGAAGAACCCGCTCAGCTTCCGCCACTACGACGAGAACGAGGTGGTGGAAGGCAAGACGATGAAGGAGCAGTTCCGCTTTAGTGTGGCCTATTGGCACACGATGCGGGGGACCGGCGCCGACCCCTTCGGGCCCGGCACCATGTTGCGCCCCTGGGAGGGACCGGAAGACACGGTGGAAAACGCCGCGAACCGGGTGCGCGCGGCGTTCGAGTTCATCGAGAAGCTCGGCGCCCCGTTCTTCTGCTTCCACGATCGGGACGTCGCCCCCGAGGCCGACACCCTGGCGGAAACCAACAAGAACCTCGACGCCGTGGTCAAGGTCATCCGCGACGAGATGGACCGCACGGGCATCCGGCTGCTCTGGGGCACCGCCAACCTGTTCAGCAACCCCCGCTACATGCACGGGGCGGCCACAAGCTGCAATGCCGACGCCTTCGCCCACGCCGCGGCCCAGGTGAAGAAGGCCCTCGAAGTGACCAAGGAACTCGGCGGCGACGGTTACGTGTTCTGGGGCGGGCGCGAAGGGTATCAGACGTGGTGGAATACCGACATGAAGCGCGAGTTGGACCACCTGGCCGCCTTCATGCACATGGCGGTCGATTACGCCAAGGAGATCGGCTTCACCGGCCAGTTCTACTTCGAGCCGAAGCCGAAGGAACCGACCAAGCACCAGTACGACTTCGACGCCGCCGCGTGCATCAACTTCCTCCGCGCCTACGGCCTGACCGGTCACGTGAAGCTGAACATCGAAACCAACCACGCCACCCTGGCCGGCCACAGCGTCGAGCACGAACTCGATTACGCCGGCTACCAGGGATTCCTCGGCTCGGTCGACGCGAACACCGGCGACCTGCTGCTCGGCTGGGACACCGACCAGTTCCCCACCGACGTATACCTGGCCGCGAAGATCATGCTCGCGTTCCTCAAATACGGCGGGCTGGCCCCGGGCGGGGTGAACTTCGACGCCAAGGTGCGCCGCGAGAGCTTCGAGCCGGTCGACCTGTTCCACGCCCACGTCGGCGGCATGGACTGCTTCGCCAAGGGCCTGAAGGTCGCCGCCCAGATCCGCGCCGAGGGCGAGCTGCACCGCATGCTGGAGGAACGCTACGCCTCGTGGAGCGCGGGGGTCGGCGCCGAGATCGAGGCCGGCAAGCACGACTTCAAGTCGCTGGAAACGTACATGCTCGAAAAGGGCGACGCCGAACCCAACCGGTCGGGCCGCCAAGAGCTGTTTGAAAACGTCGTCAATCGTTACATCTTCTAAGGAGAGCAACCATGTCTGAATCGAAACATGCTTCCAACGTCAATCGCCGCAGGTTCCTGCAACAAGGCAGTGCAGTGGCCGCCGGCGCGACGGTGATGGCCGGCGCCGTGCCCGCCGTCCACGCCGCCGAGGACAACACCATCCGCCTGGCGCTGATCGGCTGCGGCGGCCGGGGTAACGGCGCGGTGGGCAACGCCATGCGGACCCGAAACCAAGGGCCGGTCAAGCTGCACGCCCTCGCCGACGTGCACGGGGGATCGGTCGAACGCTCGTACAACGCCCTCTCGCGCCAGTTCGAAGACGCGGTCGACGTTCCGGAGGACCGGCAGTTCGTCGGCTTCGACGCCTACAAGAAAGCCGTCGACTCGCTGCGCCCCGGCGACGTCGCCCTGTGCACCACGCGGGCGTACATCCGCCCGATCCACGTCGAATACGCCATCGAGAAGGGCATCAA
>SKJM01000707.1 GCA_007122045.1 Planctomycetales bacterium
GACCGTCTTGGTTTCCGCGGCGCTGTTGGCGGCGGCGGCCGTCACGGCGACTGCGTGGTACTACCCGCGGCTGCCCGATCCCGCCCGCGCGAACCGGCGCGAGCTGATCGGGTGGCTTGTGACGCGCGACCTGGAGCACGTTTCACCGACCACGCGGACGGTGCTGGCACGTCGCTTGGAGGAAGAGTTCTCCGGCGAGGTCGACTGGGGCGCCACGGCCGCCGAGTTGACCGATCCACAGCGCCGGCGTCTGTACGAGAACGTCGGCCGGCTCGTCGGCCCGTGGTTGCAGGACAGCGCCCGGCGTTATGCCGAGCTGCCCACTGCCGAGCGCCGGGGCTACCTCAACGGGCTGATCGACACGCTTCAGCAGTGGCAGGGGCTGGAGGCGTTGGCCCCCGGTGACAGCCCGGGCGGTTCCGCGCCGCCGGGGCTGGTGGCCACGGCGCGCCGGCAACTTGACGTCATGCAGGAGGAGGGAAGCGAGGCCGACAGGCGGCAGGTGCGGGAATTCGTCACGGCCCTTCAAACCCGGTGGTTCTTCCGCGAACTATCCGAGCGTCTCGAAGGCGCCGCGAGGTCGCGGCCTTCGGAGCGGTGAGCGATGGTGGTGGGACTTCGGTCGCTCGGCCGGGTTTGCTTCCGGCGCACGGAGGGCAAGCCAACCAAGCGGGGCTTGCGTTCCCACCCACCGACTTGCGTGACTTCGCCCCTACATGAAACCGCCCGACCCCCGCCGCGGTGGCACCCGGAAATTCGCGCCAGTCGCGCTGAATCCCGACTCGATGGACGCGCTTTGCCCTCGAAGGGCGAATGGTTTGGTTGCATTTCGTTCCCAATGTGCGACAATAAGAGAGTGTCGGGGGTGCGTTGCGCGGGCGCGCGGCGGCCCCCATCAATCCACTCCCCATTCCTACCAGCTAGGCACCCCCCCATGTACCGACCCATTTGGCCCGTCCTGTTAGCCCTGCTTCTATTGAGTTTGCTCATTTCGCCCGCGCTTGCCTCGCCGGGCGAGGAGGCGGCGGAAGGGAATGCCGCTGAGGCCGAGGAGCCGGCAACCGAAGAAGCCGCAAACGACGAGCAAGCGAACAATGACAAGCCAACCGACGAAGAGCCGGCTGACGAGGAAGAGCCGGCTGACGAGGAAGAGCCGGCGCCCGAACCCAAGCCCACGGAACCCAAGCCCGACACCCATAAGGTCGCGCCCGGGCCCATGGTGGTGAAGCTTTCGCTGGACGGCGTGTTCGAGGCGCAGCGGATGCACGAGTTGGTTCTCCGTCCGGAAACCTGGGCGACGTTCAGGGTGGCCGAGGCGGTCGAGCACGGCGAACAGGTGGATGCGGGGCAGGTGGTGGTGCGGTTCGAGACGGAGGACATCGATCGGGCCATCGCCGACTTGCAGCGCGACCTGAAGCTGGGCGAGCTGACGTTCAAGACGGCCGAACTGGAAATGGAAACCCTCGAACGCCTGATGCCTCTGAACCAGGCCGCGGTCGAGCGGCAACGGGCGCACACCGAAGAGGACCGGGAGTACTACTTCGACGTCGAGGCCCCCCTGAGCCGGCGCACGGCCGATGCCATGCTGAAACAGGCCCGCCAGGTGCTCGAATACCAGCGGGAGGAACTCGAGCAGTTGAAACGGATGTACCGGGCCGATGAACTGACCGAGGAAACCGAGGAGATCGTGCTGCGCCGGGCGCGGAATGCGGTGGAGCGGGCGGAATTTCTGCTGGAGCGGACGGAGATCCTGCACGCGCGAACCGTCGAGGTGGAATTGCCGCGCCGCGACGCGTCGGTCAAGCAAAGTGCCGAGCGCGGCATGCTCGAAAGTGAATTGCTGCTGGCCACGCTCCCCTTGCGGCTTGAACGGGCCCGCATCGAGTTCGAAAAGGCCAAGGTGGCGCGGGAGCGTTCCGAGGAGCGGCTTGCCGACTTGAAGGCCGACCACGAGTTGATGACCATCCAGGCCCCGTCCGAGGGCGTGGTTTACTACGGGCGGAGTGTCGACGGCAGTTGGCGGCGGGGCGCCTCGGCCGAGGCCCTGCGGACCGGCGGCACCGTGCCGGCCAACGACGTGTTCATGACCGTGGTCGAGCCGCGGCCGCTGGTGGTTCGCTCCTCGGTGGTCGAACGGCACCTGGCCGACTTGCGCCGCGGCTTGCAAGGGACCGCCACGCCGGCCGCCTTTCCGCAGATGAGACTGCCGGTCCGCCTCGACCGGATTGCCGACGTGCCCGACGCCGGCACGAAGTTCGACGCCGTGTTCCGGGTGGAACTCGACCTGGAGGCCGACCCCATCATGCCGGGGATGACCTGCAAGATGGAGTTCACCCCCTACCGGCAGCGCGGCGCGCTGATGGTGCCCACCGATGCCGTATTCACCGATGAGTGGGACCCGCAAAAGCGGTATGTCTGGCTTTACCGCGCAGACGCCGACCCACAGCGCCGCACGGTGGAGTTGGGCCGGGAGGTGGACGATAAGGCCGAGGTGCTCGAAGGCCTGGAGGAGGGCGACGAGATCCTGACCGAGGCCCCCGACTGAGATCTGAGATCTGACATCTGACATCTGAGATCCGACCCCTGACATCTGACATCTGAGATCCGACCCCTGACCCCTGACACCTGATATGCAACGGATATTCCTGCTTGCGTCGGCGGCCGCCGTGCTGGTTGCGCCCGCCGCGATTGCGTCGGCGACGCCCACGGAGCCCTCGCCGCCGGCCGTCAGCGCCCCGCAACCGCCGCCGGTCGATCCGCCCGAGCGGGAAGCGATCGACGGCGCGATTCGCCGCGGCGTCGAGTTCCTGCTCGAGCGGCAGAACGACGACGGGTCGTGGGGTTCGCACCGGACGGGCCGGCCGGTGAACGTGTTCGCCCCGGTGCCGGGCTCGCATCACGCTTTTCAAGCCGCGACCACCGCGCTGAGTGTGGCGGCGCTGATCGAAACCGGCGGCGACGACCCCGAGGTGGCCGCCGCGCTGGACCGCGCCGAGCATTGGATGGCCGTGAACCTGCCGAGGGTGCGCCGGGCCACCCCCATGGCCATCTACAACAACTGGTCGCACATTTACGCCGTGCAGGCCCTGGCGCTGATGCACCGGCGCCATGAGGGAAACGCCGAGCGGCAGGAGGCCATCCGGGCGCACCTCGAGCAGCAGATCGGCCGGCTCGAGCGCTACGAGTTTCTCAGCGGCGGCTGGGCGTATTACGACTTCGGCGCGCAAACCCGGCAGCCCAGCGGGCCGTCGGTGAACTTCATGACGGCCGCCGGCCTGATCGCGCTGGACGAGGCGAGGCCGTTGGAAGTGGACATCCCCCAGGGCCTGGTCGACCGGGCCATCGAGTCGATCCGGCGGCAGCGCAACCCCGACTCCAGCTACGTCTATTCCGAGTCGTGGATGTTCTATCCCATGCGGCCGCTCAACCGGCCGGGCGGCAGCCTGGGGCGCTCGCAGGCGTGCAACGCGGCGCTGCGCATCTGGGGCGACGAACGGGTGACCGACGAGGTAATCGGCACCTGGCTGGACCGGCTGTTCGCGCGGAACGGCTGGCTGTGCATCGCGCGCAAGCGGCCCATTCCGCACGAGTCGTGGTTCCAGGTGGCCGGGTACTACTTCTACTTCGGCCATTACTACGCCGCCCGGTGCATCGAGCTGCTGCCCCCGGAGCGGCAGGAGGCGTATAAGCACCAGATGGCGCACCTGATGCTGGGCCTCCAGGAGGCCGACGGCTCGTGGTGGGACTTCCCGCTGTTCGACTACCACCAGCAGTACGGAACCGCGTTTGCGCTGATGGCGCTGGCCCGCTGCCGCGAGTGACTTACTGCGGGAACTCCTCCGGCGGGTCGATGACGGGGAACTCTCCGGAAAGGGCCTTGAGAAACTCGACCAGGTCGGCCACTTCCTCCTCGGAAACCCGGCCCTCGAGCGCCCGCATCTGGATCGACAGGTTCGGGTTGTCCTGGCCCCCCTGGGCCATGAAGGCCACGGCCTCTTCCAGCGTCTCCACGCTGCCGTTGTGGAAATACGGGTGCGTGTTGGCCACTTCGCGCAGCATGGGCACGCGGAAGCGGCCCCGGTCGCGCTCCTCGTCGGTCACGCCCATCCGTCCGGGGTCGGGCTCGTCCAAATCGGCCCCGACGCCGGCGTTGTGGAACTGGTAGTTGCTGAACAGCGGCGGGGCGTGGCACACGGCGCAGTAGTCGTTGAAGGCGGCCAGCCCGCGCTGCTGGGCCTCGGTCAGGACGTCTTCCTCGCCCGCCTTGTACCGGTCGTAGGGCGAGTTGCCGCTGAGGATGGTGCGCTGGAACGCGGCGACGGCCTTGGCGAAGCCGTCCTCGGTTACGTCCGTGCCGAACACCTGCTGGAATCGCTCGCGGTAGCCCTCGATCTGGTTGAACTCAAGCACGACGTTGTCCATGGTGCTCCCCATTTCGACCGGATCGGCCACCGGGCCGACCGCCTGCTCTTCGAGGCTGTCCGCGCGGCCGTCCCAGAACTGGACGGGGGCATAGGCGGCATTGATGACCGTGGGAGAGTTTCGATTCCCCACCTGCGGGTGGCCATCCGGCCCAATAATCCCCTCGCTGGTAGGCCGATGCTCCGCCCAAGCCATCTGCGGATCGTGGCAGGTGGCACACGAAATGGTGCCGTCGCGGCTGACGCGCTTGTCGAAGAACAGCAGGCGGCCCAACTCGACCTTTTCGGGCGTCATGGGGTTGTCTTCCGGGATGTTCAAATCCGGGAGCCCCAGCGGGATGACCGGCAGGGCGGCCACCGGCTCCGTATCAGGTGGGGCTTCGGCAGCCTCGTCTTCGGGGGTGACGTCGTCTGCCGGCTCCACGGCAGGCTCCTCGTCGACGGCCGGAGGCCGCGGGGGCTCCGCCGGGCCGCATCCTATGCCCAGCACCACCAGCGCC
>SKJM01000409.1 GCA_007122045.1 Planctomycetales bacterium
CCGGCCTTCGATTGGGTTTGGAACCCCCGGTTCAACCCGGCGCGGGAAGGGTTCGCATACTGTGCACGGAAGGGAAGTGAAACCTACCTCGTCGTCGACGGAAAGCCCGTGGGACCGTACGAAGACATCGCGCCCGGCTCACCCGTGTTCAGCCCGGACGGGCTGACCGTGGCCTGGGCCGCGATGGGAGCGGACGGCGCCTGGCGAGTCTATGTCAACGGGAAAGCCGGCCCCCCGTTCGACTCCATCGTCAGTCGGCTGACCTTCGCGCCGGGCAGCGCGGGGCCGGTCTACGTCGCGCGAATTCTCTCCCAGGGAAAATACTCGTTCGCCATGGTGTCCGAAGCCGGGGTGGGCAGGAGCTACACCACCATCTGGATGGGCGACGGAGGAAGATTGTTTCCGCGCGACGACGACCGGGTGGAATACTTCGCCAGACAGGGAGCGATCGCCTACCGGGACACCCACCCGGTGACCGGGCCGCGGCTCTTTCTCAGCGACGTCGACTACGAGAACGCGACCACCGGCCGGAAGGAACGCCCCGAGTACGATCGGCCCATCGAGGGCAACCACTTCAGCCTCGGCGGCATTCGGTATTCCAAGGGCATCGGCGTCTGCGCCCCTTCCGAGATCATTTACAAGCTGGACGCGATCCAGCAGAAGCTGGGCGGAAGCGGTCCGTTGCGATTCACGGCCGTGGTCGGCATCGACGACGGAGAACGGCGCGGGGAAGGAACGGTCCGATGCTCGGTGTACGCCGACGGCAACAAGCTGGCGTCCACGCCGCTGCTGCGACGCGACCGCATCTGCCGGTTCGACGTGGCCATCCCCCCGGATGCGGTCACGCTCCGCCTGGTCACTTCCGGCGTGGGCGACGGCAAGGACCTCGACTGGTGCAACTGGATCGACGCCGCCGTCCAGACCGGCGAAGCGACACCCTCTCTTCGGCCCGCGGCGCAGGTCCATCTTCCCGCCCGATGGGCCTGGTTGAAAGGGGACGGCACCCGCTACAACGCCCACAAAGCCGAGGGAATCTGGCTTGCGAACGAACAGGGGCAGGCCCGCTGGGACTTCCTTTGCCCGTCGGACGGGACCTACGAGGTGTTCGTCTCCTACGCCTGTCTACCGGCCGGCGCCGGGAGCGAGTATGCCGTTGAGGTCGGAAACCAGTCGTTCTCCGGGAAGGCGGAGGAGACGGGCAACTGGAATCAGTTCAAGAGGTTCTCCGTGGGCGAGGTTTCCCTGAAAAAAGGGGAGATGTACGACGTTGCGGTCAGGCTCACCAAACTGGTCGAGCACGGGGTGAACGTCTACTCCGTGGAGTTGGACAAGAAGGAGAAGGAGTGATCCATAATGATAAACTTCCAGAACAGAAGTCCTTTTGCGCTTCTCGTGGTTCTCGCCGCCCTGCCGAGTGCGGGCGCGGGATCTCTCGCGGAGGAACCTGTACCGTGGCACGTCAAGGAAGCGGAAGTGCGGGTCCCGCTCAATATTTCGCTTGAGGGCGCCGTGCGGCAGATGCCGCCCGACGTCTACCTGGCCGACTTGAAGCCCCGAGAGGCAAAGGACCTCTCCTTCGACCCGAAGACGAGACAAGCCGTCCGGCGCGATGTCCGCACCGCCGAGGAAAAAGCACAAGTGATCGCGAACATCAAGGAGCAGTTGAAGAAGACCGGCCAGGCATTCAATCCGGCATTCTACAGACCGAACGAGAGGGTGAGAGGCTCGGCGACGTTCAACCTCAGGCCGGAGTACAAGTGGTTTTCGCATGAGAGAGCAGGGGGGAGAGAGGGCAGGGGCGACCACGTCCATGTCTTCATCGACGGCGAGCGGATCGGAACTGGAAACGCGCCCCTTATTCTCGCGTTGCCGCCGGGTTCGAAGACGCTCAGGATCGAGACGGACGCCCGTGCCTTGGGGGAGGCCGGATTCGTCAGCCGCAACCCCGTGGCCGCCGAGGCAACCCTATTCCTTCCCGGCCGGGACCCCACCACGCTGATCCCGATCGTCTACGACCTCCAGGGCAGGCAGGTCGGTGCCCGCATCCTCTGGGCGCAGCCGACGGAGCCGATGTCGATCGTCTTCGACACATCGAGCGGCGAGGAACGGTACATGGTCTACCTGGTCGACCGCGCGAAAAACCCGTCGCGGCTCGATTGGACACCGAGGGCCGGGCTCATACTCGAAGGGCGCTACCCTGACCGGTACGACCCCGCGGTCAACACGGTAGAGGGGTTCATGAAGCTCTGGGACGAGTCCGGCTTCGTCGCCGGGAAGCGGTCGGAGGGAAGCATCATGCGGCAGATCTTCCCGTTCCGGCCGATGGGCCCGGATACGCCGAACTTCCGGGTCCCCGGAAGACGCATCGGGCAGGGGCCGGGCGAGCCGCCGCTGGCCCTCGCCCGGTACACCGGCTTCTTCCACGTTCCCGCGACGCAGGAATACGAGTTCCTGTTCGGAGTCCGGCCCGGCGGCCACCTCCTCATCGACGACCAGCTCGTCTTGAGTTTCCCCCACGACGGCGCCGTAAACATGGGGCAGGACGACGAGGACGAGGAGGAGCAACTCGCCTCGGAGTTAGCAGACGAAGAGACCGCGGAGCCGGTACATGACATCAAAGGGATGAGACCTTTTAAGCTCAAGCTGGACAAGGGCCTCCACA
This sequence comes from Planctomycetales bacterium, assembly GCA_007122045.1. Taxonomy (GTDB): domain Bacteria; phylum Planctomycetota; class Planctomycetia; order Pirellulales; family Thermoguttaceae; genus PWXP01. The sequence continues at coordinate 2,663 of SKJM01000409.1, forward strand.
AGATCGACGTCCTCCAGTACGGCAGCGGCGCACGGTTCGACGCCCGGCTGGTCTGGTACAACCCGGCCAACCCGAAGTCCAGCGTTGTTTTCGGCAGCGGATACCGCGTCTGGGAGCCGCTGGTGCGGGCCTCGGCGGGCACGATCGCCCACCGCGAGAACAAGCCCTTCGCGTCGTTTACCTGGCAACACCGCGGGACATGGATGCCGCGCGGCTATCCCGCCGGCGATATCATCCGCTGGTCCTTCGCCGGAACACTCCGGCCGGAGCGCGAGGACGCGGTGTTCCGCTGGCGGTTCGACGACGGCCACACGGCCGAGGGCCGGGAGATCAAACATCGCTTCTTTGCGCCCGGAATGCGGAAGGTGGAACTCGACGTCCTTGACGGCCCCGACGGTAAGGTGGTCGCGCGCGCCGCGGGCAATGTCCACGTCCGGGCGAGTTACGTGGGCGCCGGGTATTCGTGGAAGGGCGCCGACGACAGATCACTGTGGAGCGTCGTCCCGAGAAGGCAGGAAGAGTACGCCTCCGTCACACCGATCAGGGAGGTGGTCAGCCTCTACTATTGGACGCTGCAGACAAATTGGAAGGAGCAGCAGATCGCCATCGGCGACGCGTTGAGCGGGCGCATCGACGAGGTCATCGGGGCGTACCCCCACCCTCGCCTGCTGGAGATGGCACGGCACATGGCCGAGCCCACCCAAAAGCATTACGACGCCGCCGAGAAACTCCTGGAGGCCGTCATGGACCGGGTGCCCGTCGGCGGGCATAGCTGGAATTCGGCCGCGGTGAGCCTCGCTGATATCCTCGCCTCCGTCCGGGGCGAACCGGACAAGGCCCTCAGGCTCCTGGAAACGGCGGAAAAGGCCGAGCCGGCCATGGATATGGATATGGACCGGGGCTGGCGTACCGCGAAGGCGAAGCAGTGGTATCCGCGCACCCCGGAGGGCGGCGACCTTGCCGCCGCAACCAAGGACCTGGACTGGTCGGAACCCTCTTACCTTTCCTTCCTGACCGAGACGGAAGGCGGGCGGGGAACCTGGATCGCAAAGGATTTCCTGATACCCGCTTCCCGAAAGGGAAAGGATCTCGAGGTAGACCTCGGTCAGGTGCCCTACAACGGCATGATATGGTTCAACGGCAAGCTCCTCGGGGCGCGGTGGGACGTGCCGGACGGCCCGGTCGTGGTCCCCCCGGAAATGCAACAGTACGACCGGGAAAACCGTTTCCTCGCGTTGTTTCAACCTCCGGACCACCCGGACCTCGCGCATGGGAGACAGTCCCTGCGGGGTCTGTCCGCCGCGGAGGAATTCATGCGTTGGAGAGGCTTCACCCTTGTGGCGACGGATCTCTACACGTCGCCGTCGTGCGAAGAGAAGGGCGTGCAATACACCCTCTACGAGGGGGATTGGCAGAGCTACCACCGGGAGCATGGAACGTTTCCCGAGTTGGACACGATGAAACCGATCAAGACGGGGACGATCACGGATCTCGCGTTTGAGGAACTCCGGGTGGGCAGCCTCGGGCACCATCTGCCCCGGGTGGGTACGGAGTCGCCCGTCAACTTATCGACGGAGGGGATCGAGCCCCCCTTCGTCATGAAACTTGCCGGGTACGTAAGGGTGAGCCCCGGCGTGTACAGGTTCAGACCCCGTAACAGGTGCAAAGTCTTTGTCGACTCGAGGCCGGTGACCATGACGACCAGCCCGAGCCGGCGCCGCCACGAGTTGGGCGCGGGTGGTGCCGCCTTTCTCCGTGGGGGCGTGCATTTCGTCGAGATGGTCTACTTCAGCGGCAGTGGAAGAGGAGAGATCGGAGTGAGCCTGATCGTGCCCGACACATACGTCGCGCAGACGGAAGTGTCGGCGGATCGCGTCAAGGCGGACGCGCTTTTGATGACCGGAGAAGAAGAGAAGGCAAAAGAAATCCTTCTGGCGCTGAAGCCGGACGCATGGCCGCTCGGTGAGCAGCAGGAATGGCAACTGGCCGGCGAACTTCGGAGGGTCCACCGCTGGGCGGAGAGAAGCCGCCTCGACGCCGAGCACGGGCTTTCCCTCATCGACAGGTGGCAGCGCGAGCACCCGATGCTGCGGACGATGCCGGACTTCATGATCGCGAAACTGGCGGCGCACTCCGGCCTGGAGGACCACGAGCGCGTCTTCGCGCTCTCCGAGCCTGCCCTCCGCATGCGTATGACCGGAAGCCAGCGGGGAGAATTGATGCTCCTGCTCGTTCGGTCGATGGTCAAGGCGGGAAA
>SKJM01000324.1 GCA_007122045.1 Planctomycetales bacterium
ATGACCGGCCAGGTCGACTGGATTCCGGCCGTGCCCACCGAAGTGGTAACCGACCTGCTGGCACGCGACGACTTCCGGCCGGCGCCCTTCCTGGCGCTATACTACTACCTGATCAACACCGACCGGCCGCCGCTGGACGACGCCCGCGTACGCCGGGCCCTGGCCATGACGGTCGACCGTCGCGAGATCGTCGAGCAGGTAACCCGGTCGGGCCAGGTGCCGGCCTACAGCGTCGTGCCCGACGAAATCGGCAAGTACCTCGACTACACGCCGCCGGTGTTCGGCGCGTTCGATCCGGAAAAGGCGGGGCGCCTGCTGGCCGAGGCCGGCTACCCGGGCGGGCGCGGCGCCCCCCGGATCGAGGTGCTGTACAACACGCACGAAAGCCACAAGGCCATCGCCGAGGTGATCCAGGCCCAGTGGAAGCGGCACCTGGGCATCGACGTGGGCCTGAGCAACCAGGAATGGGGCGCGTACCTCACCTCGCGGCGCCAGCGGCGGTACATGGTCGCCCGCGCCGGATGGATTGGCGACTACGTGGACCCCAACACGTTCCTCGACCTGTTCACCACCGACAATCCGCAGAACCAGACGGGCTGGTCGCACGCTGAGTACGACCGCCTGGTGCACGCGGCCCAGCGCGAACCGGATGAGCGCCGTCGCCTGGAACTGTTCCACGCGGCCGAGGAAATCCTGCTCGACGAACTGCCGCTGATTCCCATCTACTTCTACGTGTCGCAGTCGATGGTCCGGCCCTACGTGACGGGCTTTTACCCGAACATCCAGGACGTGCATCCGCTGTGGGCCATCGGCATCGACGAGCAGAAGCGCGCGCGGATGCGCCGGGAGGGCCGGGCGGACTCGTCCGTTTTTCGGAAAAGCGATCGCACCTTTGCGAGTAGCCCGCAAGCCGAAAACACGGACCTGTCCCCTTCTCCGCGACGCCGGGAGGACCGATGACCGCCTTCCTCCTGCGCCGGCTGGTGTGGTTCGCCGTCACCCTGTGGGTCGTGTTCACCGTAAGCTTCTTCCTGATGCGGGCTGTACCGGGGGGGCCGTTCAGCCAGGAACGCGAGTTGGAGCCGCAAATCGCCCAGCTCATCGAGGAACGTTACCGGCTGGACGACCCGCTGTGGATGCAGTACGGGCGCGAACTGGCCGGCGCCCTCCGCGGCGACCTGGGCTACTCGTACCGCAAACCCGACTTCTCCAACGCCGAGATCATCGCGCAGGGCTTCCCCGTGTCGGCCTCGCTGGGCATCGTGGCGCTGGGTTTCGCGGTCGTGCTGGGGCTGCCGGCGGGAATTGTCTCGGCCGTGCGGCGCGGCAGCCTGGTCGATGCCGGATTGATGCTGGCCGCAACGGTAGGTATCGCCCTGCCGAACTTCGTGATCGCCGGCGTGCTGATCATCCTGCTGGTATTCCTGCTGCCCGTGTTTCCCGCCGGGGGCTGGGGCTCGCTCGGGCAACTGGTCCTGCCGGCCTTCTGCCTCGGCGCCCCGTACGCCGCCTTCATCGCCCGGCTCACCCGAACCGGCATGCTCGACGTCCTCTCACAGGATTACATCCGCACGGCCTACGCCAAGGGGCTGCCCGACCGGGTCGTCATCCTCCGCCACGCCCTGCGGCTGGCGATGGTGCCGGTGGTGTCGTTCCTCGGGCCGGCCATTGCGGGCATTTTGACCGGCTCGCTGGTGATCGAGCAGATATTCGCCATTCCCGGCCTGGGCGCGCACTTCATCGAGGCGGCCCTGATGAGCGACTACACCCTGGCCATGGCCGTCGTGCTGCTGTACACCATGCTGCTGTACGGGATGAATCTGGTGGTGGACCTTTCGTACTCGCTGATCGACCCCCGCGTTCAATTGGAGTAAGCGTGGATCCGCAACCCGACACCACCGAATCGCAGAAGCCCCCGCGCGGCGTTTCGCTCGGGCAGGACGCCTGGCGGCGGCTGCGCAAAAGCTGGACCGCCACGACGGCGCTGTGGCTGCTCGTTGCGCTCGGCGTGGTGGCGGTGCTGGCGCCTCTGCTGCCGCTTCAACCGCCGCGGCGGGTGGAAACCGACCGGGCGTTCCAGCCGCCCACCCTCGCGGCGCCGGACCAGCCGCTGTTCCCCGCCGGCGCCTCGCCGTCCGAGCGCGATGCCGCCCTGGCCGAGGGCTTCGGCCGCCTCGATCCGGCCAGCCGCCTGCTGCTGCGGGCCCGGACGGCCCTGTTCGGCACCTGGTCGCTGCCGTCGCTGTGCGGCGCCGACCGGCTCGGGCGCGACTTGCTCGCCCGGCTCATCTGGGGCGGGCGCATCTCGCTGACCGTGGGCCTGGTGGCCGCCCTGGTGTCGCTGGTCATCGGAGTCACCTACGGCGCCGTATCGGCGTACGCGGGCGGATGGGCCGACAACCTCATGATGCGGCTGGTCGACATCCTCTACTCGGTCCCCTTCATCTTCGTGGTGATCTTCCTCATCACCATCCTCAACGCCGAGGGCATTCGCGAGGTGCTCGAACGCGAGTACGGCATCAACCGCATGGTGATCTTCTTTTTCCTGGTGGGGGCCATTTACTGGCTGACCATGGCCCGGGTCGTCCGCGGCCAGGTGCTTTCGCTGCGCCACGAACCGTTCGTCGAGGCCGCCCGCGCCCTGGGCGCCGGCCCGGCGCGGATCCTGTTCCGGCATATCGTGCCCAACCTGTGGAGCGTGGTGATCGTGTACCTGACGCTCACCATTCCGCGGGTGATGCTGTTCGAGGCGTTCCTTTCGTTCCTGGGCCTGGGAGTCGAGCCGCCCGACGTCTCCTGGGGCCTGCTGGCCAACGAGGGCCTTCAGGCCATCACGCCCATTCGCATCTACTGGTGGCTGGTGGCCTACCCCGGCCTGGCCTTGGGCGTAACCCTGCTGGCGTTGAACTTCCTGGGCGACGGCCTCCGCGACGCCCTCGACCCGCGCATGAAGAACCGGTAAGGCGGACGCAAGCAACACTCCCTCCGGCGCCGTAGCCATTCGCAGGAAACCGACCCAATCTTCGCAGGTGAGCGTTCACGGGCCGGCCGGGAACTGGTCCATTTTCGCCGCTACCGGCCGGCCTTTTCGTGCTCGAACGTTTCGGCGAGGAACTGCCGGTATTGCCGGTCGATTTCGGGGTAGGGCGCGTCGAGCAGGTCGGCGAGCGTTTGCGGCGTGTCGCGGCCGGAATAGACCAGCGAGAGGTACTGCACCAGGGCGTCGCGGTAGATGCCGCCTTCGTAGAAGATGAGGAAGTGGGTCAGTCCGGCCGCCTGGCTGTACAGGGTCGCGATGCGGGGATCGGTTTGAATGTCTTCCATGCCGAGGCGGGTGAAGTCGGCCAGCGGAATGTAGAAGTCGTCGCGCAGGAGGCGGACGCGGGCGGCGTGCAGCCGCGGGTCGTCCAGCCCGCCCAGCGACCAATAGTCGCCCTCCCGGCGCAGCGATTCCATGAACAGCGCAATGCCCTCGACAATCCAGAAATTGCCCCGGTTGCCTGGCAGGGGTACCGCCCGCCTCGACTCCTGGAACAACTGGTGCGTGGCCTCGTGGTAGAGGGTGCGGTCGTCGTAGTCGTCGCCGGCGAAGAAGTAGGCCCGCCGCATGCCGGGCATGTACACGCCGATGGAGACGTCGATGTTGGGCATGGCGGCGCGGAGCGAACGGTTGTAATCGTCGCGGTCGCGGAAGTAGACGACGTGGTGGCGCGGGGTCGCCGTACCCCGCCGCTGCGCCCGGCCGCTGAAGAGGGTCACGACGTCGGCCTGCGAGGCGTAAAAGCGGATGAACAACTGCTGCCAGATGGCGTACAGCCGTTCGAGCTTCTCGCCTAATTGGACGCCGGCTTCGAGGCTGTGGTTCGTACGGATCAGGTAGTGCTCGGTTTCGACGTCCCAGCCGTTGCGGATGTCGGCTCGCCGCCGGGCGTCCTCCTCGGCGTCGATCCATCGCCCGTCGTGCCAGCGCATGCCCTGCTCGTACCGGTGCAGGTGCCCCTTCGGCAGCCAGCCGAACCGCTCGTCCCACAGCCGGCCCGAACGCAGATGCCCCACCTCGTAGGCGGTGCGCCACTCGCCCAGGTACTTCTGGTAGCCGAAGATGCGGCGGACGGCCTCATGGTCGGGATTCGCCCGAATGGCCGCCAGGGCCAGTTCGTACGCCAGCGAAGGGCGCACGCGCACCGCCCGGCGGGCAAGATCGTAAAACGCCGTCCCGTGCCGGGCTCGAATCTGCTGCAGCCGCCGATGCCACTGGGTGACCTCCCGCGAGGCGTCCTCCGGAGGGCCGGCCGGACCCGCCGCACGCGGCAATTCGGGAATGAACAGCCGGTAGGGGTCGGTCGGGCCGAGCACGTCGAGTGTGTGCCGGGCCTCCGTCGCGAGGCCTTGCTCCGTGCACCACGCGGCCAATTCCTCCAGGTCGGTCCGATACTGCTGAAGCTGTGCCTCCGCCTCCCGCTGCAGCACGTCGGCGCGCACCGCAGCAGCCGGCCGGCCACACGCGAAAGCAGTCAGCCCGAGGATCAGAATCAGGCGGACGGGCGGCACGATTTCTCCCGGGCGAAAGTTCGACATACTTTCCAGTGTACCACCGATTACGCCGGCGCGCGCGGACGCCCCGCGCCGCAAAAGTTGGAGTCCCGCCTTAGGCGGCTTTTTGAACCGGCAAGAGCCGGGACTCCAACACCATCCGGTTATGTACGAGTGCTTACTGCTCTTCCTTGTCGAACGCGGCGTCGAAGGCCACCTGGCTGGGCTCGAAATCGGTGCGGCGAACGAAGTCGCAGGCCTCCTGCGCGCCGTGGTCGCGGTCCATGCCGCTGTCTTCCCACTCGACCGACAGGGGTCCACTATACCCAATTTGGTTGAGTGCGCGGACGATCTCCTCAAAGTCGACGCCGCCGTGGCCGAGGC
>SKJM01000808.1 GCA_007122045.1 Planctomycetales bacterium
ACCGGCGCGGCGAGGCGCAAATGGCCGCCAACCCCGACGAACTGGAGGAGATGCGCCGCGAGAACATCCGCATCGAAACGCTCGCCTCGCCCATCAGCGCCCACGCGGAAGACGGCCGGCTCCGGTCGGTCACCTTCCGGCGGAACGTCCTCGGCGAGCCCGACGGGGCCAAGCCGCGGTTCATTCCCGTGCCCGGCACCGAGTTCACCATCCCGTGCGACACGCTCATCTTCGCCATCGGGCAGTCGCAGGACGCGAAGCTGCTGCCCGGGGGGGCGGCCGTCGCCGAGGACCACCACACGACGCTGCGCGGCCTGTTCGTGGCGGGCGACTATTGGTCGGGCAACGCCGACGTGATCAATGCCGTGGCCGACGGCAAGACGGCCTCGCACGCGGTCGACGAGTTCCTGACGGGCGAGCGGCGCCGCCGGTCGTACCTGCACATCGACGACGCGCCCCTGACCGGCCGCCTGCGCGACCACGACCTCTTGGAGCCGCCGCACATGCCCGTCCTGCCGCTTGCCCGGCGCGGGCTGTGCGACGAGGTCGAGGTGGGCCTCACGCCGGAGCAAACCGACACGCACGCCTGGCGCTGCTACCTGTGCAACTACAAGTTCGAGATCGACCAGGACAAGTGCATCCACTGCGACTGGTGCATCCGCGTTTCGCCGCGGCAGTGCATCCTGCGGCTCAGTTCGCTGGAGCTGGATGCCGACGGCCGCCCGGCAAGCTGGGTCGAGGAGCCGAAGTCAGCTCCGGAGCGGGCGACGTTCATCTGGATCGACAGCGACCAGTGCATCCGCTGCGGCAACTGCATCAACATCTGCCCCACCGGCGCCATCACGCTGCGCAAGGCGGATATTACGTGGGAGAATTGCGAAAGAGTCGGAGGCGCCCCCTGAGGAACCGGGAATTGCTGGTGAACCGTGAACGAGCCGATGTCTGGTTGGCTCTCCACTCGGGCCGGGGCATCGTCACCGCCAATTCAAGGCACATGCGACCCAGCGGACTCGCCGCACTCTGGGAACATGCTCTTTGTGTCGTTTCGCGCGCGTCCTGAATTCGCGGGGATTGGATGGCTTCTCCAGCAATGCGGTGGACCAGTTGACACGGGCCGGCTTCTCGTATATGCTGGAGAGGTTCGCCGGGCGGTTTCGCCGTGGAGCCGTCCCGGTGCGTTCGTAATTTTTTCCGTCGCTGCACGATTCCTTGGGAGTTGAACTATGAAGATGAGCAAATCGACCCGACGCCGCTTTCTTGGAGCCACGCTCGTTGCCGGCGCCGCGCCGATGGTGCTGCCCGGCCGGCTGCTGGGCGAGGACGCCCCGAGCCGCACCTTGAACGTAGCCCAGGTGGGTGGGGCGCCGGCCGCGAACGTGGGTCGTCAGAGACGTACGAAAACGGTCGCCGTGTGCGACGTCGACGCCCGCCGCCTCCAGGGGCCGCAGAAGAGCTACCCCGACGCGCGCCCCTACCACGACTTCCGCAAGATGCTCGACGAGATGGGCGACGACATCGACGCGCTGGCCATCGGCACGCCCGACCACTCGCACTTCCCCATCGCCATTCTGGCCATGTCGATGGGCAAGCACGTGTTCGTCGAAAAGCCGCTGGCCAACACGTTCCAAGAGGCGCAACTGCTCATGGACGCCGAGAAGAAATACAAGGTGGCCGCGCAAATGGGCAACCAGGGCCACTCCGGCGGCAACTACCACCAGTTCAAGGCGCTGGCCGAGGCCGGCATGCTCGACGGCGTGACCAAGGTCGTCGGCCACTTCAACCGCGGCCGCCGCTGGCACCCGTGGGGCGACGTGCCGGGCTACCCCGAAGGCGAACCGGTTCCCGAGGGCCTGCACTGGGACCTGTGGCACACCACCGCCGAGGAGCGCCCGTTCAGCGGCCGCTATCACCCGGGCAACTGGCGCGGCTGGTACCGGTACGGGATGGGCGCGCTGGGCGACTGGGGGCCGCACATTCTCGACACGGCGCACCGATTCCTCGAACTCGGCCTGCCCACCGAGGTGGAACTGGTCCACGTCCGCCGGCACAACGCGTACATCTTCCCGCTGGAAACCACGCTCCGATTCGGCTTCCCCGCCCGGGGCAACAAGCCGCCGGTGGAAATGTACTGGTACGACGGCACCAACAACCGGCCCCCGGCCGACGAACGGTCGGGTTCGGCGGGCAAGGTGCTGCTGGGTGGCAAGTACACGTTCGCGGGCGGCACGCACGGCTCGACCGTGCAGGTCGTGCCCGAGGCGGCCCGCAAGGAAGCCGAACTGCCCCGCTTCTCCACCGGCTCGAACCACTACCAGAACTTCGTGCTCGCGGCCTTGGGCGAGGAGACCTGCCGCTCGTCGTTCGACGTGGCCGGTTCGCTCAACCAGGTGTTCAACCTCGGGGTCATCGCCCAGGAGTTGGGCCTGGAAGGGCAGCCGCTGGCGTTCGATCCGCGAAGAAAGCGATTCGTCGACAACGCCCGGGCGAACGAACTGCTCGCCTACCCGCCGCCGCGCAAGGGGTGGGAGCAGTTCTACCGGCTGTAGGCGACGTTGCCGCCGGGCAGGTGCGCCGGCGAAGACACACATCCGAGCAAGACGAAAGGCAAGACGTCATGGGCCCCCATGCTGCGGGAGTTGCGCGTACCGATCCACGCCGATGGGTTGCCGCCGGCGGAATGGTGGTGTTTGTGGGCATGCTCGTCCTCGGCGCCGCGCCGATGTGGGCCGAGGAACTACCGAATATCGTGCTCATTTTCACGGACGACCTCGGCTATGGCGACGTCGGCGCGTACGGCGCGACGAAGGTGCGCACCCCGCGCATCGACCGGCTGGCACGCGAGGGGCGGCGCTTCACCGACGCGCACACCGCGTCGGCCGTTTGCACCCCATCACGCTACGCGCTGCTTACGGGCGAGTATCCGTTTCGGGGCCTGGCTCACACCGGCCCGGTGATGTCGCGCGCCGGACTGGTGGTCGATCCGAACAAGACCACCCTGGCCGACGTGCTCCGGCGCGCCGGTTACGCCACGGCGATCATCGGCAAGTGGCACCTCGGGTTCGGCGACGGTACCCCCGACTGGAACGGCGAGCTGAAGCCCGGCCCGCTGGAACTGGGCTTCGACTACTTCTTCGGCATCCCGGTGGTGAACTCGCATCCGCCGTTCGTGCTGGTGGAGAATCACCGCGTGCTGGGGCTCGATCCCGACGACCCGCTCGTGTACGGCGGCACGCCGCACACGCGGCCGTATCCGGAGAAGATGACCGTTGCGGGGAACAACACCATGTCGGGCGGCAAGGCGGCCCATGCATTGTACGTCGACGATACGCTGGGCACGCAGCTTACCGAGAAGGCCATTGACTGGATGCGCGACCACGCGGGCGGGCCGTTCTTCCTGCTGTTTTCCACGCCGCACATCCATCATCCCTTCACGCCGCATCCCCGCTTCGAGGGCACAAGCGACGCCGGTCGCTACGGCGATTTTATCCACGAACTCGACTGGATGGTCGGCCGGGTGCTCGACGCGCTCACTGAACTGGGCGTGGCTGAAAACACCCTCGTCGTCTTCACCAGCGACAACGGCGGCATGCTCAACATCGGCGGGCAGGAGGCCTGGCGCCTGGGCCACCGGATGAACGCCCACCTGCTGGGCTTCAAGTTCGACGCGTGGGAAGGAGGCCACCGGGTTCCGCTGATCGTCCGCTGGCCGGGCAAGGTGCCGCCGGGAACGCGCTCGGATCACCTGATTGGCATGACCGACCTGTTCGCCACCTTCGCCGAGATTGCCGGGCAGCCGCTCGGCGCCGACGACGCCCGCGACAGCATCAGCGCCCTGACCGCGTGGACGGGCGAGCCGGACGAACCGGCGCGGGAGGAATTGCTGGTAGCGGCGCGCCAGCCGGCCCACCTGATGCTTCGCCAAGGCGATTGGGCATACATCAATCGGCAGGGCGGCGGGGGATTCGGCAGCCCGAAGCCGGGCACGCACCTGTTCGGCGGCCCCGCCGCGCTCGACTGGGCTGGGCAGCAGCATAGCGACCTCGACGGCCCGCGGTTCAAACCCGACGCCCCCAACCGGCAGCTTTACAACCTCCGCCGCGACCCTTCCCAAACCACCAACATCGTGCTGGAGCATCCCGAAATGGCCGACCGGATGGAAGCGCGGCTGCAAGCGATTCTGCGCAGCGAGCGGACCGCGCCGGTTGTTTCGCTCCCGTAGCACGCCCCGCCGTTTCTTCCACACCAAGGAGCCCTGCTATGTGCTTGAAGTCTTGCTCGCGTACCATGGTCGCCGCAATTGCGCTGGCGGCCGCTCTTCTCACAGGCGTTTCGGGCGCCGAGCCCTCCCATCGGCCGAAGAGGCCGAACATCGTGTTCATCATGTCAGACGACCACGCAGTCGACGCGGTGAGCGTGTACGGCTCCCACCTGGCCGAAGTGTTTCAGACGCCCAACCTCGACCGCCTGGCGGCGCAAGGGGCCCGGCTGACGCACTGCTTCGCCACCAACTCGATCTGCGTGCCGAGCCGGGCGTCGATCCTCACGGGGCAGTACAGTTCGCGCAACGGCGTCTACACGCTCAGCGACGGCCTGCGAGCGGGTACACCCACGGTGGCGAGCATGCTGCGCGAGGCCGGTTACGCCACGGCCGTCTTCGGCAAATGGCACGTCAGCCACAACCCCGGCGGCCTCGGCTTCGAGCAGTTCCGGGTCCTGCCGGGTCAGGGAGCGTATTTCGACCCGATGTTCATCGAGCCCGACCCGGATGCCGACCGTGCGGGCGCCACCCGGAACGTGCAGTACGAAGGTTACGTAACCGACCTGATCACCGATTTCACGTTGGAGTGGTTGGAAGACCGCGACCGCGACAAGCCCTTCTTCCTGTGTGTGCAGGACAAAGCGCCGCATCAC
>SKJM01000803.1 GCA_007122045.1 Planctomycetales bacterium
CTTGGGCTGGCGGGTGAAGGCGACGCGGGGGAACGGCTCGCGGGTGGTGATTTCCAGGTAGGGGAACGACTTGCCGTCGCGGAGGTCCTTGTTGTACTTCGGCTGGATGTCCTTGACGAGGCGGGCCTCGATGAGCAGGGCGTCGATTTCCGTTTCGGCTTCGAGGCACTCGATGTCGCGGATTTCGCGCACCAGGCCGGCGGTGCGGGGGTCCTCGGCCGCCGCTTTGAGGAAGTAGCTGCCCGCCCGGCTGCGGAGGTTCTTCGCCTTGCCCACGTAAATCACCCGCCCGGCGCCGTCCTTCATCAGGTACACGCCGGGCGTTTGGGGGAAGGCGCGGGCCTTTTCCGCGGCCTGCGAATTGTCGGTCGGTGGGGAAGATTCGGTCATGGGGTGGAAATCGGCAACGGAAGGGGCAACCGAAGGGGACAGGTCCATTTTTCGGCCATCGTCCTTCCGTGAAAACAGCGTGTGCCGGCCGAAAAATGGACCAGTCCCCTGGCAACGGTTACGAAAGCGGAGGCTGAACGCTCCAAGGGAATTGTACCCGTTCGTGGTCGAACCGCGAACCTTCCTTTCGCCACCCCCACTTCCAGCCGGGCGGTGTTCGGCGTATGCTTCCCGCCAAGAGGGGCTAATTGGCGACAAGTAGCATGGACATTCCTGTCCGTCGGCGGCTCGGTGGACGTTGTCCGTCGTCCATTCGTCGGACAGGAATGTCCAACCTACTGCTCACGAGGTGCACCATGCACGTTGAACTGGTTCTCGACGCGAAGGCCGTTCTCGGGGAAGGTCCGCTGTGGCACGCGCCCACGCAGCGGTTGTACTGGGTCGATATCGAACGGCACGAAGTGCACGAGTTCGATCCGGCCACGGGGTACGACCGGGCGGTGGACGTCGGCCAGAAGGTGGGCACGGTAGTGGTCCGCCGCCGTGGCGGACTGGTGCTGGCCCTGCACCACGGCTTTGCGACCCTTGATCTCGACACCGGTCAGGTTACGCTCCTGGCCGACCCGGAGGCTCACCTGCCCGACAACCGCTTCAACGACGGCAAGTGCGATCCGGCGGGGCGGTTCTGGGCGGGCACGATGAGCCTGACGCGGACGCCCGGCACCGCGAACCTTTGGCGGCTCGACCCCGACCTGACCGTTCACCACGTGCTGGGGGGGGTGACCACGTCGAACGGGCTGGTGTGGAGCCTCGACCACCGCACCATGTATTATATCGACACACCCACGCGTGAAGTGGCGGCCTTCGACTACGAGCCGGCCACCGGCCACATTGCCAACCGGCGCGCCGTGGCGGCCTTTCCCGAGGGCGCCGGAAGCCCCGACGGCATGGCCATCGACGCCCGCGGCATGTTGTGGATTGCCCATTTCCGCGGGGGGCGGGTAAGCCGCTGGGACCCGGCCGGCGGCGCGATGCTCCAGGCGGTCGACCTGCCCGTCCGGAAGGTCACCGCCTGCGCGTTCGGCGGCCCGAACCTCGACGAACTGTATATCACCACCGCGCGGGTGGACCTGACCGATGAGGAGCTTGAGGACCAGCCGCACGCGGGGGGCCTGTTCCGCATGCGCCCCGACGTGCCCGGCGTCGAGTCGTTCGAGTTCGCCGGATAGCGTCGTGCGCTGGACCAGGGCGCAAGACCAGGTGTTCCGCCCGCGCTCATCCGATGTAGCGACAGCGGCTAGACCGGATTATTCGCGTAGGGTGGGACGAGTGGTGCGAGTCCCACCAGCGAGTGTGGAGGCAATGGATCGTCCGCCATAATGGTGGGACTCGCACCACTCGTCCCACCCTCCATCTACTACATCGTCGTGAATAATCCGGGCTAGCCAAGCGAACGGACCGAAAAACATCAAAGCTGAGTCACTTGCCGAGGGGTTGATCGCGTGGTATTTTCTGTATAGAGAAAGGTTTCTCGGCAATCGAGGCAAGTTTCATGTATAGACGAACCATCTACCTCGACAGAATCCGGCGGTTTCTCGGCAAGCCGGTGGTGAAGGTCATCACGGGTATGCGGCGCGTCGGCAAGAGCTACCTGCTGCGGCAGATCATCGATCTGCTGCGCGAGGATGGCGTCGCCGATGGCAATATCCTCTACATCGACATGGAATCGCTCGATTTCGAGCACATCGGCACCTACCGCGACCTGCATGCGGAGGCAGAACGCTCGCTCCTGACGCAGCCGGGCACGAAGTTTCTCCTGGTCGACGAGGTCCAGGAGATCGCCGGCTGGGAGCGCGCCGTGGCTTCGCTGGCCGGAAGGGAGGATGTCGATATTCTCCTTACGGGATCCAACGCACACCTGTTCTCCTCCGAGTTGGCAACCCGGCTTTCCGGCCGCTACATCGAGTTCCCTATGTATGCGCTCGGATTTCGCGAATACCTACAGTTCCGGGGCGATCGGAAGAAGGACGTCCAAAGCGAATTGCTCGACTACCTCCGGTTTGGCGGATTGCCCGCCATCCATCACTTCGACGCCGAGGCCGAGATGGTGTATCAGTACGTCAGTTCCATCTACAACACGATCCTCTTGAAAGACGTCGTGCAGAGGCATGCCGTGCGCAATGTCGAGCTACTCGAGAGAATCGCTCGCTACCTCTTCGACAACGTCGGGAACGTGATGTCGGCCAAGAGCATTGCCGACTACGTGAAGTCTCAGCGTCTGCGCGTGGGGGTCGAAACGGTGCAGAATTACCTGGGTTATTTCCGCGAGGCCCTCGTCGCCCACCGGGTTCAGCGTTACGATCTCAAAGGCAAACGGCTGCTGGAAATCCTCGACAAGTATTACCTGGGCGACGCCGGCATGCGGCATGCCGTCATCGGATATCGCGAGGGCGACATCAGCGGTGTGCTCGAAAACGTGGTCTTTCTGGAACTGGTGCGGCGGGGTTACAAGGTTCAGGTCGGCAAGCTGGGGGACCGCGAAATCGACTTCATCGCAACGCGAGAAAAGGAGCGCCGGTACGTCCAGGTCGCCTATCTGCTCGCCACGCCTAAGGTCGTCGAGCGTGAAGTCGGCGTGCTCCGCGACGTGCCCGACAATTATCCGAAGTGCGTCGTCAGTATGGACACCGCCTTCGGCGAGGATATTGACGGCATCCGCCGACTGCATGTGGTCGACTTCCTCCTCGGAGACTGGTGACGCAGTGTGTCACGAACGTCCATCGCAAGGGTCTTCCAATGCCGTTCTTCCCGATCGGGCCGACCCGGAGGCACGTAAGTTGGAACTCGCAGGATGCCGGGCGACGGTGATGGGGCTGGGCCACTTCGGCGGCGGAGCGGCCGTTGCCCGATGGCTCGCTTCCAACGGCGCCGAAGTGACCGTCACCGATCGGGCCGATTCCGAAACGCTCGCCCCCGCGCTGGGGCAACTGCGCGATGCGCCCATCGCCCGGTATCACCTTGGCGGGCACCGCGAAGCCGACTTCCGCAACCTCGACCTGCTGGTGGTCAATCCCGCCGTCCAACCGGGCGACCGGTTCGTGGAAACGGCGCGGAGGTCGGGAGCCCGCATCACCACCGAACTCGAACTGTTCCTCGAACGTTGCCCGGCCACCGTGGTCGGCGTAACCGGCAGCAACGGGAAATCGACCACCGCGGCCATGATCGACACGATCCTCCGTGCCGCGGGACGTACCTCGTGGCTGGGCGGCAACTTGGGTGGAAGCCTACTGGACCGGCTCGATGCGATTCGACCCCGCGACTGTGCCGTACTGGAGATGAGCAGCTTCCAACTCGACCGGCTCGGTCCCGCGGCACACATGCCGCACGTGGCGGTCGTCACGTCCTTCTCGCCCAACCACCTCGATTGGCACGGAAGCCTGGAGCACTACCGCCGCGCGAAGCAGAGGATGCTGTTCGGGCAGTCGGCGGGCGATTTCGCCGTGCTCAACACGTACGACGCTGCGATAGCCGCATGGGCGCCGCTTGCCCGCGCAAGGTTTGCCGCCTTGCCGTCACTCGACGCGTTGCCGGCGTTGCGCGTGCCCGGCCGGCACAACCGGGTCAATGCGGCGTGCGCGGCCGCCGCGGCCGCCGCGCTGGGCTGTTCGGCGGAAGTCATCGGGCGGGCGCTGAGGCGGTTTCGCGGGCTGCCGCAGCGGCAGGAATGGGTCGCAACTCTAGGCGGCATCGAACTTTACGACGATTCCGCGGCCACAACGCCCGAGTCGACCATCGCAGCCATCCGATCGTGCCGACGGCCGGCTTGGCTGATGGTTGGCGGTCACGACAAGGGACTCGACCACGCCGCGTTGACCGCCGCCATTGCCCAGCGGTGCCGCGGCGCCGCCTTCTACGGCGCGGTGGGGGAACGACTGCGCGAACAGACCGCCGCGCACCGCGGCGCGCTTCGCATCACGGCGGTCGAAACGCTGCGCGGCGCGCTATCCTGGTGTTGGCGCCGGGCCCGCCCCGGCGATGCGATCATTCTTTCGCCCGCGTGCTCCAGCCACGACCAGTTCCGCAACTACCGGCATCGCTCGCAGGTGTTTCGGGGGCTTGTCGATGGGCTGCGGAAAGGTTACAACGATTAGGCGAGTTCCTTCCAGGGCGCGCGATGGCGCGCGACCCCTATTGACAGGCTAGGGTACATTGATATAGAATGCGGATGTTGCAGTGAGCTTTCGAGCGAGCCGCAACGTGCCTCGAGGCAGACGGCTGTGAGGCTTCCTTGTGGGAAAGACCTCTACGGCGCTGGGAGCCGTCGCCTCGGGGCGTTTTCATGCGCGGGCAATCTTCTCTGGCCACACCCGTAGCTGGCCACACCCGTAGGATGGACATTCCTGTCCGTCGGTCAAAGACACGTAGAAACCTCCGCCCTGCGTGGAGCGACTGACCGGAATGTCCATCCTACGGGTCAGTTGCGGCCAGCGACGGACAGGAATGTCCATCC
>SKJM01000313.1 GCA_007122045.1 Planctomycetales bacterium
CGTGGCGGGGCTTACGAGCCTCGACGCCTCGGGGCTGATCGACACGCTCAAGGCCATCAAGGCGGGCGAGATCAACCTCGACAACGCGCTCAACGGAGCCTCGATATGAGCAGCACGCTGCTGACACTCGACCCGCCCCAGAAGCAGACCGGCGGTGTCTGGGATTACATCTCGCCGTCGCGGCTGAACCTGTGGATCCGGTGCCCCTTGGCCTTCCGGCTGAAGTACCTCGACGGCATCCCAACGCCCACGTCGCCGGCCCTGTTCGTCGGGAAACGCTGTCACAGCGGGCTCGAAGACCATTATCGTCACCGGATGCTCGGCGTCACGCTTCCGCCCGACCAGGTGATTGCTCGCATGGAAGCCGGATGGGACCAGGCGGTCGAGGACGAGCAGATGGACTTCGATTCGACCGCCGAGGAGACGGCCCTGCGGCAACAGGTGGCCGGGCTGGTCCGGGCATATCTGGCCCAGGTTCCGCCCGACGAACCGCGCCCCCTGGCCGTCGAAGTGACCATGGAGGTGCCGCTGGTCGATCCGCTGAACGGTGAAGACCTGGGTGTTCCCCTGCTGGGGATCGTGGACCTGGTGCTCGACGATCCGGACGGACCCGTAGTGCGGGACTTCAAGACCTCCAGCCGCTCGGCACCGCCGTTCGAGGTGACCCACGAGGTGCAGCTTACGAGCTATGGCTACCTCTTCCGCCACACCACGGGCCGGGAAGAGGTCGGGCTGGAAATCCACAGCCTGATCAAGACCAAGACGCCCAAGATCGAGGGCCACCACTATCCGGCCCGCACGGACGCGCATTTCCGGCGGCTGTTCGGCGTGATTCGCGAGTACCTCGACGCGCTGGACACCGGCCGGTTTAATTATCGGCCGGGGTGGGGCTGTGCGATGTGCGACTTCCGCGAGTCGCACTGCCGCCAATGGGATGGGTGAGCAACGGTGCCGCCCACGATCTCTCGAAAACCACCAACCTCACCATGAAAAGACGATACATACCCAACACCCCCACTGCCCGTGAAAAGCTCAATTCCGCCCACCTCATCGCTGCCTTCGTCGTCGCCTCGATCATCGGGGCGATGACCGGCAGTTGGCTCGCCTTCGTGGTGACCGCCGGAATCTTCATCGCCGTGGCGATCAACTCCGGCGACATCCGGCTGAAGGGCCGGCGTTAGCGAACGATCCGGGGTTTCCGGTCGGGTTCGGCTTTGTCGGGCTTGAGAAGCTCCCGTCCGCACGGCCATTTCGATGGTGGTGCGGACGGGGGTGGTTTTGGTTGGGTGCGATGATCAAGTGCCGGTTTTCCTTTAGCCGTTGGAGTTGTAGGAATCGCTCATCCGTGATGGCCAATGGGCGAGATCTGAATCCGCTTCTGGGGATGGGCATTACCTGCAGCACGGATTGGCAACGGCCTGTGTCCAGACATGGTAGGCTATCCTCCGGACGGGCAATGCCGCCGCTTCTCTCTATCCAGCTCCGGTGCAACCGTTTTTCTCATCGGAGCCGGAGACGCTCGGCCCGCAGGAGACACTCGCCGTGTCCACCAAGGTGGAACAAGGACACGACGCTACCGGTCGGCGCCGGGCGGCGGGGTTTGCGCCTGCGAGAGGATGCCCGGTCGGACCCGCTTCTGAACGTTCGTTTCCAGCACGCCGAACGTGGTCTCGTGGCGCTGAAGCGTCATTGAAGCGTCATTCGAAGCGCGTGCAGCAGGCGCTTGCCCGTGTAGAAGCTCGTGATGATCCGCTGCGTTACGGCAGTGGGGCCGGTGGAAATCCCGAACGGCTGCGGGTTCACGCCGAAGTCGACGATCATCCCCTCGGGCGTGCCGGTGACGCGGCAGACATTCACGTAGCTTGCCAACGCCCGGGAATCGTCGACATCCTCACGTGCCAGCAGACCTACGGCGAGGACCGCCCGATGGTCCAAAGCTTCACGGACATTCCCCACCACCAGCAGGCGCATATCATCGCCGGCATCGACTGGGGCGGTGGGGGGACGTCGCGAACCGCGGTCGCCATCGGCGTGATGTGGCAGGATTTCCATTTCAGCGTCTTTCACTTCGCCCGGTTCGGCGCCCGGGAAGATCCCGACGTGGTCCTGGACGAAGTCGCCATGCTGTGCCGGCGGTTTCGCGTCACGCTGGTCGCCGCCGACGGACTCGGCAACGGCTCGATCAACAACCGGCCGCTCTGGAAGAAGCTCGGGAGCCAAACGCCGCTCGTCGCCATCCTCTACTCAATCACCGACAGGGCGCCGGAGCGGGACGACGTGCTCCTGAAGTGGACGGTCGACCGCACGGGCAGCCTCGGGGTCCTGTTCGGGCGGATCAAACAACGAACGCTGCATTTCCCCCGCGCCGGCGAGTGCGGCGCGTTCCTCGACGAGATCGCCTGCGAGACGACCGATTACGACAAGTCCATGCGCTCGGTGAGGTTCACACACCCGCCGAACCAGCAGGACGACACGCTGCATGCGCTGAATTACGCCCTGCTGCTGGGCGGCTACATCCATCGGCAGGCCGCCGCCTCGTTCGGCTAAGGCCCGTTGGAGGAACCAGTCCCCGGTAAATGTCGCCTCGCCGGGGCAGAACAACTCCATGAACTCGCCCCAGAAAGCCTCGATGCGGCGCCCCGACGATCCGGTCGTGGTCGATGGATGCGGGCATCGCGTCCACCTGTACTCTCGTCCCGCCCGGCGGTAAGCCCTCGGGGGCGGTTGTTTTCGCGCTGCCGGGGACGGCCGGCCGAGGGCGGCGGCTGGGGCTCGCATCGCGCGCACCCGGGGGCGCGCGCTTAAAAATGGGCCGTTTCCGCGGCATTTCCAATTGACCGACGCGTGCGCCTTTCCCGGCGCGCGTGCCGGGGGGCGTCCGCGCCACGCCGGTTTCCGGCGCGGGGCGGGCACCTCGGTCGGTGCGCTCCGCGACGGTCGCGGGGCGCGGTGTTTCGTTCACCGGCGCCGCCACCGGGGCCACGTTCGCTCTCAGGAGGCCCTCCCTTATGGTCGCCGAAGTCCAACCCTCGAAACCCGCGAAACCGCCGAAGCGCAGCGGAAACCGCGCCGCAGCGAAGAAGGCCCCCGCCTGGCACCCGGCGTTCCTGCGGATGCTGCCGGCCATCCGCAAGCAGGCCAAGTCGGCGTTCGGGCACCTCGATCCCGAGGCCCGCGGGGAGGCCGTGCAGGAGGCGACCGCGTCCGCCACGGTCGCCTTCAAACGGCTGTGGGACCGGGGCAAGGCCGATCGCGCGTACCCGTCCGCGCTGGCACGGTACGGCATCCAGCGGGTGAAGGTCGGGCGCCGGGTCGGCACCCGCCAGAACGTCCGCGACGTCAGTTCCGAATACTGCCAGATCGAGAAAAGGCTCGTCATGCAGCGGCTGGACTACTACGACCGCCAACAGGACGGGTGGCGGGAGGTGTTGATCGAGGATCGCCGCGCGGGCCCGGCCGAGACGGCGGCCAGCCGGATCGATTTCCCTGCCTGGCTGAAGACGCTCAGGCGGCGGAATCGCCAAATCGCGTGGAGGCTGGCCCTCGGCGAGACCACCCGGCACGTGGCCCGATGGTTCAACCTCTCGACCGGCCGGATCAGCCAGATGCGCCGGGAACTCGAGCAGTCCTGGCGGGCTTTTCACGGCGAGCCGGCCGCCGCCTGAGCTGCGTGTGGCGCTGCTGCGCTAAAACGCAGCCGATTCCGTGGCATTCTATCTTGGTGCCACCGGCGTCCATCGAGGGCGCCGAGCTTTCGCCCTTGGATCCCGACGTGTTCCGCCTTCTGCCGCAATCGCCCCCAACCGGTGACACCCGTGGAGGACCGTCTCTTGAATCCCCGGGTCGCGGCCGCGCTGGAGCCGGCACGGGTGCCGACCCCCTCGCCCGCCCCGGGGGCGAGGGCGGCGGGCGTTGCAGTCATTCGTCGGCCGCGGGCGGGGAGTCCCTCCCCTCCCGGCGGCCATTCCCCCCTACCACCCCAGGAGTCCTTGTGATGTCGCATAACGTCAACCCGAAAAACGACTACGCCTTCCACCGCATCTTCGGCAGCGAGCACCATACGCAGATTCTCGTGGATCTGCTCAATGCGGTGCTCCAGCCGCCGGCGGGCGAGCAGGTCGAGAGCGTGACGCTGCTGAACCCTCTTGCCGAGCCGCTGAAGCTCGACGACAAGCTGTCGATCCTCGACATCCGGGCGTGCGATCAGACCGGCCGCCAGTTGCACGTCGAGATGCAGATGGCCAACCACCCGGCCCTCAAGGAGCGGTTCCTGGCCTACTGGGCGCGGCTCTACAGCAGCCAGTTGCGCAGCGGGCAACCGTATGAGGACCTCATGCCGGTCGTGTCGATCTGCTTCCTCGACTGGCGGGAGTTCCCGCAGAACGACGAGGTCCACCTGCGGTTTGAACTGCGCGAGCGGGATATGAACCTCCGGCTGTCGGACCGTTTGGCCATGCACGTGCTCCAATTGCCCAACTTCACCAAGGGGGTCGACGAGCTGTCGGATCCGCTTGACAGGTGGCTGTGTTTCTTGAATAATGCAGAGAGGTGGAGCCCGGACAACCTGCCGGAAGCAATGCGTACTGCCGAAGTGGAGGAGGCCATGAGCATCCTGCGCACGATCAGCCAAGACGAGATCGAGTGGCACCGTTACCTGGACCGCGAGAAGGCCCGGCTCGACGCGCTGAACTGGGAGAAAACGCTCGAGGCACGGGAGGCCAGAGCCCAAGAGGCGGAGGCCAAAGCAGCGGAGGCGGAGGCCGCGGCGAAGGCCGCTAAGGCCGAAGGGCTCATCGGCCAGATTCGCCTGTGCGAAGAGTTCTTGGGGCTGGCGCCCCTGCCGGAGGAGCAACTCCGGTCGATGCCGGTCGAGCAACTCGAGCGAACGGTCGC
>SKJM01000843.1 GCA_007122045.1 Planctomycetales bacterium
CGCCGGACGAGGATCTGCTCGGCCAACATGCACTCGGCTCCCCCATCGGCCCGCACCTCGGCGCGCACTTCAACGCTTCCGGTTTGCCTTGCGGTCAACTCGACTTCGATCGTCCTCTCGGCGCCCGCTTCGAGGAGTCCCAACCTGCGTGAAACAGGCTGGTTGGCCCCCGTTCCGACGGGCAGCAGTGTCAGCACGACGTTCTCGGCCGGTCCGTTTCCGGTGTTCCGAAGCCGCAGCTTGTAGGTCTCCCTTTGGCCGTACTGTATCTCGCGCGGCCCGTCCAACTGTGTTTCGAGCTTCGGCTCCTGCACTTCGATTTGCGTCTGTTGCGAACGCGGCTGGTACTGCCAGCGGACGGCCAGGTCGAACGGCCGGCTTTGGCGCGGAATGAGCCGCAGGGTAAGCCGTTCGCGACTTTGTCCGTCCAGGCGCCCCACCTTCCACACGAAGGCTCCTTCCCCGTCGGGGGCCAATTGCGTGGCGCCGGTGCTGCCCTCGGCGCCCGAGACGTCGGCCCAGGAGGGAAGCTGGATGTAAACGACCACGTCGTCGGCCGATACGTCGCCCGAGTTCTCGATGTGCACTCGATACGCGGATTCCTTGCCGATGGTGATGGTTCGCGGCCCGGAGGTTTCGACGCTCAGAACCGGCCCCCGCTGCGCGAACAGGACGCCCTCGGGGCGCGCAGTGCCGGGGTCTCGCCTCGCTTCTGCGGGGGGCGTCCGACCCGCCGGTGGTAGCTGCCCGGCGTCGGCCGGCACCGGCTGCGCCATCGGTGGGCGGACCGCCGGCGTCGGGCCCACGGGGGGTGTGGCCGCCGGCTGCTTACTCGACTCGCCCCGCTGCTGCGTGATGACCATCCCCCCTTCTCCGCCTTTTGGTGGCGGGTCGCTTGCCACGGGGGCGTCGGACGCCGCCTCAGCGTCCAAATCGATTCCTGGCCGCGATTCACCCGAGGCCGCACCCCCCGGCCCAAACGCCGAGTTTCTTAGAACCGACAGCCGCTGGTGGAGCGGCCGATGGGCAGGATGTGGTGCCGCGGGACCGGCTGCCCGTGGAAGCGAAGGTGCCGAAGGCCCCCCTCCCTGCGGCTGCAGCCCCGGCTGCGCGATTGTGGGGCCGACGACGGGCGATTCCCGCCGACCGACCCCGGCGGTAGTGCCACCCGCGGATGGTTGCGGTCCGCTGATCGTCGGCGAGGCCCCCGGTGATGCCCTGTCCGGTGATGCCCTGTCCGGTGATGCCCTGTCCGGTGATGCCCTGTCCGGCGATGCCATGCCCGGCGATTCCGACTGCGGACTGCTCAGGACGCTTCCGGCTCGAGGCCCACTCGGCTCGTTCGGGGGGTTTCCCCCAACCGGCTGCCGACGAGTTCCTTGCGGAGGCTGGGAGCGATAGGCGTCGGCCCATGGTTGGGTGTCGCCCTGCCCGCGCGAATAGGATTGGTTCTGCGCGGGTTCACGCAGGATATCTGCCTGGGCGCTACGGCCGCGTGGGTCGCCGAAGATGCCCTCGAACAGGTTCTGGCCGAACTGGTCCAATTGTTCGAGGATTGATCGCGGTTCCTGCTCGTTTGCCGGGTGGGTCTGGGCGGAGGTGGTCCCCGCAGCCGGCCCGACAAGAACGAGAATCAGCGGCACCAACCGTTTGCCGAACATGGCGGTTCCCTTGCAGGAAAGTCGTTGAAGGGGCGATTTCCGCACCAGCTTGCGGCCGAGGGGCTCGGCGCATGCCTGGAACGACATGACATCATCTTCCCCTATCGGACCAAACGACTTTGCGGGTTTAGCCGGATTTGCGGAAATGGCCGACTGAGCGAGCAGGCGCGATGATTCGGGCGGCGGGCTGGAAGCCCATGCCGCGTTCCTGTAGCATAGGCATCCTGCGCGGGTTTCTCCCCGTTGGAGTCCCGGCTTTAGCCGGTCCAAAAGCCGCCTAAAGGCGGGGTTTCAGCTTCGTGCAAGTGTGCCCCGCCCCTTGGGAAAACGAGGATCGATGTATGGCGACCACCGGAATCCACGCCTTTCTCGACGTCCTGGCCGGCTATGGCGTGCGCTATCTTTTCGGTAATCCGGGCACGACCGAATTGCCGCTGTCCGACGCCATGGCCAAGGATGACCGGATCCGCTACGTCCTGGCCCTCCACGAGGTGCCCGCGATGGCCATCGCCGACGGGTACGCCCAGGCCTCGCGCTCGCCCGGCGTGGTGAACGTGCACATCTGCTGTGGGTTGGGCAACGCGATGGGCATGCTGTACAACGCCTGGCGGGAGGGAACGCCGCTTCTGCTGACGGCCGGGCAACAGGATTCGCGGTTGATGTTCGAAGAGCCGATCCTCTGGGGGCAGATGGTCGAAACCGCCCGGCCTTGGACGAAGTGGGCGGCCGAAGTACTGCGGGTTGAGGACCTTCCCGGGGCGGTCCGCCGCGCCGTGCAAACGGCCATGACGCCGCCCACCGGTCCGGTGTTCCTCTCGCTGCCGCTCGACGTGCAAATGGCGGCGGCCGAGGGGTTGGACTTGGCGCCGCCCCGGGTACCCGACAGCCGCGTCGGCCCGCCGGAGGAGCCGCTCCGCCGCGCCGCCGAGCTTCTTGCGGCGGCCGGCAATCCGGCCATTCTGGTGGGCAGCCGGGTCCAGGAGGCCGACGCCGTGGCCGAACTGGTGGCGGTGGCGGAGCGGCTTGGGGCGCCGGTGATCCACGAGGCCGCCACCTCGCACGGCCGATGCAGCTTTCCCCCGGATCACCCGCTGTACGCCGAGCCGTTGCCGTTCTGGTCGCCTGAGGTGCACCGCCGCCTCGAACCTTACGACGTCCTGCTGGTCGCAGGCATGAAGCTGATGCAGCAGTACATCTACCATGAGCCGTCGCGGCCCATTCCCGAGCGTGCCCAAATCGTCCAGGTGGACGATTCGCCTTGGGAGTTGGGGAAGAACTACCCGGTGGAGGTCGGGCTGCTGGGCCATATGAAGGCGGCGCTGGACGCGGTCGCCGCCCGCCTGGGAAACACGATGACGGCCCCGCAGCAGCAAGCCGCCCGGCGGCGCGCGGGGCGCATTCGCGCCGAGCACGAGGCGCAGCGCAATGCCCTGCAGGCGACGGCGCGCGGGCAGGAGTCGCTGCGGCCGCTCTCGCCGTTGTGTGCCATGGAGAGCCTGGCCCGCGTACTGCCTGACAACGTGGCCGTCGTCGAGGAATCGCCCACCACGACGATGGGCAGCTACTTCGAACGAGTGGGGGCGCTGCGGAACACCGACGGGTACTTCGCCCAGCGCGGTTGGGCGTTGGGTTGGGGCCTGAACTGCGCGATCGGGGTGCAGCTTGCCTGGCCCGACCGCCCCGTGTTGGCCGTCCTGGGCGATGGTTCGTCGATGTACGGCATCCAGGGGCTCTGGACGGCGGCCCGCTACCGCTTGCCCGTTACCTTCGTCATCACCAACAACCGGGAATACCGGATTCTGAAAGACTGCGCCCAGGTGCTCAAGCTGCCGGCGGCCCTGGCGGATCGGTTCGAGGGGCTCGACCTGGACGGCCCGGAAATCGATTTCGTTGCGCTGGCCCGCTCGCTCGGGGTATCGGCCGACCGGGTCGACCGCCCCGATGCGCTGAGCGATGCCGCGGCCGAGGCGCTGGCCGGCGACCGGCCGCGCGTGATCGAGGTGGCCGTGCGCCGCCCCAATGCGTAGCAGGCCGGTGCATCGTCGCGGCCCGCTGCCGGCGCCTTCCTGCCCGTTGGAGTCCACGCTTCAGCGTGCGAACCGACGAGGGGCCGCCCCAGCACGCTATACTCGCCGCGGCCCAAAACTGCGTTTTCCGTAGGATGGGCTTTAGCCCGTCAAAGCGAAGACGGACAAGAATGTCCATCCTACAAAAGCGCAATAACGGCACGCGGCGAGTATAGAGCACGAACTCCAACGGAGCCACGAGAGATTCCGCCGTTCTTTCTGCTACGAACGCGAAAATCGCGACATCCCCCTGGAGCGTGGCGCCAAAGCGCGCCCCAGCCGGGCAACGCCCGCGGAAAATCCTGGCAGCGGCTGACTTGCTCGATTATACTAAACAGACATCTTGCCGGGGTCCCAGGCTGTCTTCTGGGTTCCTCGAGGCCGCGTCCCGCCGCGAAGCTGGCCAGCGGGGGGGGCGGCAAATTCCCCAAGTTGCTAGGTATTGTAATGAAAACGCGCAGGTACTCTCCCCTGGGATTGCTCGATCGTTTCTGGAACCGCCCCGCCGCGCGGCCCCGGCGGCCGCAACGCCGGCTGGCGATGGAACCGCTCGAATCGCGGCAGTTGCTCTCGGTCACCCTCGCCCCGATCGCCGGCCAAACCGTACTGGCCGGCGCGCCGCTGAACCTGGCGCTGGGCGGCGCCAGCGCCGCCGGCAATCCCATCGACTACACCGTCGAGATCAGCAATGCCGACCTTTCGGCCGCCATTCCCCAAGGCAACCCGAGCCTGCGCCTCAACGTCGAGGGGCCGGGGATCGACGGCTCGATGGTCCTCGAATTGTTCGAAAACCTCACGCCCGAAACCGTCGGGCAAATCGTCGGGCTGGCCGAAAGCGGCTTCTACGACGGACTGACCTTCCACCGGGTGATCGACGGCTTCATGATCCAGGGCGGTGACCCGGAGGGCGACGGCACGGGCGGTCCCGGCTTCCGCTTCGACGACGAGTTCCACCCGGCGCTGCAGTTCACCGGCTCCGGCCTGTTGGCGATGGCCAACAGCGGCCCGGACACGAACGGTTCGCAATTCTTCATCACGGCCGGCCCGACCCGGTGGCTCGATTTCCAGCACACGATCTTTGGCCTCCTGACCGAAGGCGAGGACGTGCGGCAGCAGATCAACGACGTGGAAACCGACGAGTTCGACCAGCC
>SKJM01000797.1 GCA_007122045.1 Planctomycetales bacterium
CGACCCGCCAGTTGGACGGTCTGCCCGTTACAACCATCAACGCCAACTTGCAGAACACTATTGATACGACCAAGGCGATGCGCCTGCAAGACAACGCGAATAGCTGCTATATGGCGGATACAAAGGGCGGAGCCTTCGATATTCCGGAAGCCGTCGCCCTGGAAATGCTTCACTTGCCGAACGTGCATGGGCGTCCGAATTCGGACGTTCTCGTACCTTGGGTGAATGGCCTCGACGTGACGCGCCGTTCCCGCGATATGTGGATTATCGACTTCGGTACCGATACGCCACTTGACAGGGCAGCCCGCTACGAAGCGCCGTTTCGATATGTGGACGAGAATGTACGCCCCGTCCGCGAGAACAACAAGCGGCAGTCGTACCGGGAGAAGTGGTGGATTCACGTTGAGCCACGGCCCGCAATGCGACGCGCTATTGCTCCACTTCCGCGTTTCGTCGCTACCATCGGAGTGGGGAAACATCGCATCTTCGTGTGGCTGAAGGGACCTACCCTTCCGGACCATCAACTGTTTGCCTTCGCGACCGACGCGGACCACGTCTTTGGCGTCCTCCATTCGCGAGCGCATGAGGTGTGGGCCCGCGCGCAAGGCACGCAAGTACGCGAGCGCGAGAGCGGCTTCCGCTACACCCCAACCACCTGCTTCGAGACCTTCCCCTTCCCCGCGCCCACCGAGGCCCAACGGGAGGCGATTGCGGAGGCCGCGCGCGAGTTGGGCCGGCTGCGGAACAACCGGCTAAACCCTCCGGAGTGGACGCGGGAGGAGGTGCTGGAGTTTCCCCGCTCGGCCGGCGGCCCCGACGACGGGCTCCTCGCGCGGCTCTTGGAATTGAACCTTGCCCGGGCGGGTGGGTGACTGACGTAGGGTGGGTGGTTCCGGCCGCACTGTACCTTGGGAGGTTGGTTTCGCCTCATCGAGCGGCCGGGTTCACCCACGCGTCCCCTTGCGACCGGTTGGCGCGCGTGGGTGAAGCAAGGCTATACCGCAATGTGAGCCGTTGTGGCGGCGATGGACTGTGCTGACGGGAAGACGGCGTTCCGCGTCTATGACTTCGGTTCCATCCGCTCCCTCAAGGATCCTGACCCGCCAGAGCACGCGTTGAGGATGTGGCTTGATATCATACAGCGTTTCAAGAACCGCGCCGCAGCGGTCCAGGTCATGCGCAGAATTGAGTGCTTCTTGGAGTCGTTCGTCGATCGGCGATTGCATATCGATCTGGTTGTGCGACTCTACTTCGCTTACGATGCTGCCGCCCATAAGTGGTGCCATCGACAAAATGTGACGTGCGATGAAATATGGGAGAAGGTTCTGCCTTACTGCCGAGAACCGGACGACTTCGCGGCGGTCATAAGACTACTACCGGATGATGACCCCGACGACACAGCCTTAGAGGTATTGTGTGACCGATTCCGCGTCTATACTGGGATTGGCTAGATTCCGAGGTGGACAGCGTTTCATCATCTGATGAGATCAACGAAGCAATTGGGTCGGTCACTGACGCAGCCGCGGCTCTTGGTATTCCCGAGGCGGAGTTGGATCTTGGTCATGCGGAAGATAAGGCCCAGGAACTGGCAGCCAGAGAAGACGATGACGCTGATATGCGGCGTGACGAATGGAGTTTCCGTCAGTATGATGAAAGGATGCAGGCCAGACGGGTGGACGATATCCTGGATTCATTGCGAAGGTGAAACAATTCAATCGCAACGCCAGAATGGGTCTTGACCGCTCCACGAGCGAGCCGCCGATGACGTATCGGCGTATGCAGGAAACCGTTCCACGGCAATATGGACCACCCGCATCAGGCCGCGGCCTCGGCCCAACTTCAACGACGCCCAAACAGCGAAGTCTTAGCGGGTCGTGGCGTACCGCCGCCAACCGGCGGCAGTGCGCGACGGCCGGTGCGAAAGCGTGCTTGTGAGCCTTTTGTAGTGGCCAATCATCGCTCCACCGACGCAGGGTCGGCGGTGGCGTTGACGCAATGCGATGGGCGGCGAACCGTAGCCGCGACGTGAAGGACGCCGTCCGTGGCGGCGTTCAACTGTCGCGTTCCACGCCTTGGTTCGCGATGGTGTCCGGTGCCTGGCTGGCGGCCGCATCCTTTGCGGCCCGTCGCGCCGCCATTGCCTCCCGGCTGAGCGTGACGGCGTCCTTGCCTTCCCAGAGGTGCTGACGCCACTCGGTGTAATCGAAGGGCTCTCGCAACAGGAGGGTAACGAACCGCTCGGCTTCGATGGTGCCCAGGGAACTCGCAAGCACCCGCAGTCCTTCCGTTCTGATTTCCGTGTCTGTTCTCATTAGTCCATCTCCCGTACAAACGCCGCCGGGTCCAGTATCCGTATCTCAGCGACGCGTTCTCTTGTGCGAAGGATGCCGTCATCGGTTGTCAGGAAGACTTCGCATCCGGCGACTACCGCACAGGCGAGATGGAGGCGGTCCGCCGGCTTCAAGCCGAATGCCTCGTATTGCAGTTGCAGGTCCAATACCCTGGCGGACTCATCCACATCGCGCACAGCCAGTTCCTTCCAGCCGGTAATTGCAGCGCGTCTTTCAGGGAAGGGGTTCGCGTCGTTCTCGTAGTCGAGCACATAGGACCACGCCAACTCCAACGCGTTCATTATTCTCCGGAAGTCCCGACAATCCAGGCCGCTGTCTATTCCGCTAGGATATGGAAGGAAGCAGGCCCGTCAAGGGGGGCGGTGACGCCCCGAGCTTCGCTTGCTTGTCAGGATCCTACCATGATAATCCGGACTCATTGCGCAACACACCCCACGGCGCTCACAGCGGCGCGTCGTCCAGCCCGTCGACCAGGCCGTCGAGGTCGTCGCGCGGGGTATCCTGCGGGCCGCCTTCCCGGGGCTCGGCGGCGGGGTTGCCCGTAAAGCGGGCGCGTTCGGCCTCGGCCAGGTCTTGCGGGCGGGCAGCGTCGAAAAGCTGTACCAGGTCGACGTTGAATTGCCCCGGCGGGACGGACGGGTCGCCCGCAATGCCCGGGTTCTGGTGATCGGGGAACATGATCGCCCCCTGGGAGCAGATGCGGCTGCACGCGGGGCAGCCGTCCTTGCAGGCGTCGGGGCTTTCGACGAACACGTGCCCCTCCGAATCGACACCGAAGACGCCGAACAAGCAGAAGTTCAGGCAGTCGAGGCAATTGCCGCATCGGTCCCGGTCGACCACCGGGTACCAGCGGCGGTGGACCGGCTCGTCGAGGTCGACGTGCCCGTTCCCGCCCGCGACCGCCGCCACCGCAGCGGGCCGCGCCACCTCGCCGTGCTGGGCGGCAATGCGGTCGATTTCGGCCAACAGCGGCCCGGCGTCGTCGAGCCGGCGAAGATCGAAGCACCAGATGACCCGCTGCGAGGGGCCGGCGCTGCCGGCCGAAACGGCGTCGTCCAGCTCCTCCTCGGGCACGAGCACCGAGGCGCCCATCCGGCCGTGAATGTCGTTCGCGTCGAGCACCCAGAAGGCCGCCCGCGGATAAAGCCAGCACCCTACCACCAGGTCGCCTTCGAGCGAGCGGAGATGGCGGATCGCTTTGCCGTCCGGAGGCAGGTCGTACAAGTGCGGCAGCAACGACACGGTCACGTCGCCGCGCCCGGAAAGGCCGTCGAAAAGCTGCTGGAACAGCCGTTGCTGCGAAGAGCTGTCGTGGCGGTCGCGGCACAGGACGACGTGGAGTTTGTCGGTCATGGCTTATCCCCGAAGCAGTAGAGAATCCCTTCGTCGGTTCCGATCACCAGGCGGCCTTCGGCCACCGCCGGGGAGGCGGTGATGGCCCCGCCGGCTTCGAACTGCCATTGCTCCCGGCCGGTGGCCAGGTCGAGGGCGTACAGGCGGCCGTTGGCGGCCCCGACGAATACCCGCCGGCCGACGACCACGGGCGAGCCGTCCACGCGGGCGCCGGCGGAAAAGGCCCACCGCGGCTCGCCCGACTCGCGGTCGAACGCATGCACCATCCGATCGCGCGAGCCGACCACCACCAAGCCCCCGGCCAAGGCGGCCGCACCGCGATAGGCCCCCGGGCGTTCGGGGCCGACGTACTTCCAGCGGGTTTCGCCGGCGCGCCAGTCGATGCCGAAAAACGCCCCGCCCTCGGTGCCCACGAACAGCAGATTGCCGGCCACGGCGGGCGTGGCGCCGGTCGGCCCGTCCAGTTCGACGTTGCGCACTTGGGTGCCGTCTTCCAAGTCGATCACGTGCAGGCGGCCGTCGCACCCGGCCACAAACGTGTAATTCTCGGCGATGGTCGGCGAGCAGCGGATCTGGTCGTGGCTCTCGTACTCCCACACCAATTCGCCCGACTCGGCCACCAGGCAGTACAGGTTGCCGTCCTGCGAGCCGAACAGGACGCGGTCGCGGTGGAAGTTGGGCGCCGAGTTGATTTCGCCCTTGGTATCGAACCGCCACAGCTCTTCGCCTGTTCCGGCGTCGAGGCAGTAGAATACGCCGTCGCTGTCGCCTACGTAGACCTTGCCTTCGCGCACGGCCGGGGCGGCCGAAAAGCCCAATTCGGTGGAGAAGGCCCACCGCTTGTGGCCGTCGGCCAAACGGATCGCGAAAAAGTCGCCGCCCAGCGAGCCGATATACACCGTGCCCTCGGCAATCACGGCGGCCGTTTCGAACCGACCGCCATCGTCGGCGAAGGTCCAGAGGACCTCCGGGCGGACGGGCAAGGTGGCTGCGGCGACGCCGGTGCCCCGGGCATCGCCGCGGAATACCGGCCATTGATCGGGCGGGGCCCCCGGTGCTTCCACATCGTCGGCCAACGGCGCCGGCGGTCCCGGTTCCACGCCATCCACGTCGGCCAACTCGGGCTGTGCCGGAGCCGGCGCGGGTGGCTGCTCGTCGGCGGTCGGCACATC
>SKJM01000708.1 GCA_007122045.1 Planctomycetales bacterium
CGGGGTAGTAGACCTTCTCGACCCGCGGGTGCGACTCGAGGAACTCCGCCACGGCCATGCCGTTCTCGTTGTGCCGCCGCATGCGCAGTTCGAACGTCTTCAGCCCGCGCAACAACAAATAGTCGCTGTGCGGCCCCGTCAGGTTGCCCAGCACGCCGCGCAGCTCGCGCAGGGGTTGGAGCTTCTCGGCCGAGCCGATGACCACCCCGCCCATCATGTCGTTATGCCCGGCAAGGTACTTCGTCACCGAGTGGAGCACGTAATCGACGCCGTAGTCCAGCGGGCGGAGATTCATCGGGGTGGCCAGCGTCGAGTCGACCATCGTCTCGATACCGTACTTGCGACCCAAGGCGACGAACCGCTCGAGGTCGACCACGCTGAGGTGCGGGTTGGTGGGCGACTCGCTGATCAGCAGCCGGGTGCGGTCGTTGATGGCGGCCTCCATGGCGTCGTAATCGCAGGCGGGCACCTTGTGGGTGACGCAGCCAAACCGGCCCAGGCATTCGGTGCAGAACTGGCGCGTGCGGTGGTAGCACTCGTCGAACAACACCACCTCGTCGCCCGTGCGCAGTTTCGCCAGCAACAGCCCGGCCACGGCCGACATGCCCGACGAATACAGCACGGCCGTCTCCCCGCCGTCCAGGGCGGCCAGCTTGGCCTCGGCGACCTTTTGGGTCGGGTTGCCGTACCGGGCATACTCCTCGCGGGGGAGTTGTCGCTCGACGAACTCGACGGCCTCGCGCGTGTCGGCAAACGTGTAGGTGGCGGCGCAGAAGATGGCGTCGGTAATGGCGTTTCCCGGCTTCTGCCGGGCCTCGCCCGCGTGGACGGCCTGCGTGGAAAGCCCCACCCCGGGGGTCGAGGATGGCGTCGGATGATCGGTCATGGCTGGTTACGAATCCTGTGCGACAGTAGCAAAAAGAAACCGCGACAGTCGCCTCATGGGCGGTCGCGGCTTTGCGGTCTCCGGTTGTTTCGCTGGGGGCTACAGGCCCCCGGCGCTGGCTCTTTAGCAGTGCGGGTAACCCACACAAGCGGTTACCCGGCGGAAATCGCGTTTCATCGCCCTTCCCGCATAACGGCTGCAAGCGGCCGCAAATCCCATGCGCTCCATGCTATTGCGGGACGGAGCGAAATGCAAGGGGTAGGCCGGGAGAACGGCAACGCCTTCGCGTAACCGTTTACGGGGGACCGCCCCCTTCGGCCGGTAAGGGGACCAGTCCCCGGCCAGCCCGTGAACGGCAACGCCTTCGAGTTTCGGCGCGGCGGGCGTTTTTCAGGCTGCGGCGTGGAAAACCGTTCGATCGGCCCTAAAAAAGCGCCCTATACCTTCCAGTCGCCCTATCTTGTCTTGACCGAAGGCTTGGGTGTTTCGATAATCCGCCGCTGCTATTGATGCCGATTATGGGTGCGCTAAGTAATGACGTGGAGACAAAGCATGAAACGTTCTAGCTGGGGGGGGGTGCTGGCGGCCATGGCCGTACTGGCGTTCAGTGGCGGCTGTCAGTCGCCGTATCATGCCGACCGGGGTGCCCTTTTCGGGGGGCTGGTCGGTGCGGGTTCCGGGGCCATTATCGGAAGCCAAGTGGGCAACCCTGGTGCAGGAGCCGCGATTGGCGGAGCGCTCGGAACGCTCACCGGCGCCGCCGTCGGCTCGGAACTCGATCATATCGAAGCCCGAAACGCCGCCAACCTCGCCGCCATCGAGCGGCAGTACGGGCGGCAGGTTGCCGCCCGCGCCGCCACGGTCGACGACGTGGTCGCCATGACCCAGGCGGGCGTCGACGAGGAGCTGATCGTCAACCACATCCGGCACAACGGAGCGGCCGTACGGCTGCAAGCGGCCGACGTCATCTCGTTGCAGCAGCAAGGGGTGAGCAAGCGGGTGATCGCCGCGCTGCAAGCGCCTCCGGCGCCGCAGCAGATGGCAGCCGCGCCGGCGGTCGTGGCCTCGCCGCCGCCGATCATCGTGGAGGAGTACCACTACGGCCCTGGCTGGTGGGGGCCGCACCCCTATCGCTACCGCCCGCCCCGCTATTATCGCCCCCCGCGGCGCTCCGGCATGAGTTGGGGGTTTACGTACCGAAGCAGATAGCAATCCGCTGGCCTTTGCCTTGATGGCCAAGATGGACTATAATCGTAGGGAACGGGTGCGGTTGAAGGCGGACTTTCTGCGGTTGATCTTGAGGTCACCGGTCGACCCGGCGCGGCGGAGCTTGCTGGTGCACTTCGTGGAGACCTACTTGCCGCTCGCCGCGAGCGAAAAGGCCGAATTCCAGCAGATAGTTACAGCCGATCAAGAATATGCGGAGGTGGAACAAATGATTACGGTATACGAGAAAGAGGGCATCAAAAAGGGCCGGCAGGAGGGCCTAGAGAAGGGCCGGCAGGAGGTACTGATCCTGCAGTTGGAGAAGCGGTTTGGCAAACTCGACGACGCGGTGAAGCGCCGGGTCCGTCGGATCCGCTCGGCCGCGCGGCTCGACTCGCTGCTGCTGGCGGTCCTCGACGCCAAGTCGGTCGAAGACCTGCCCTGGTAAGGCACCCAAGAACCGAATCGCCCGAAAAACGAACTACTCCCCGACTGGCCGCCGAGCGGCCGCCCTACCGGCGGGAATGCTTGCGGAACGCCCGGCATGCGGCCACAATGGGTCGTTTACCGTCACACCCGCGCAAACCGCAACCCGCCAACCATGATCGCCATCGTCGACTACGGCATGGGCAACCTTCGCAGTGTGCAGAAGGGCTTCGAGAAGGTGGGGCACCCGGCCGAGGTGACCGCCGATCCCGCCGCGCTGGCCGCCGCCGGCAAGCTCGTCCTGCCCGGCGTCGGCGCCTTCGAGGACGCCATGGCCGAACTGGGGCGCCGCAAGTTGATTCGCCCGATCCTCGACGCCATCGAGGCGGGCAAGCCCTTCTTGGGCATCTGCCTGGGCCTGCAACTGCTGTTCGACGTGAGCTACGAGAACGGGCGCCATGAAGGGCTGGGGGTCGTCCGGGGCGAAGTGCGGCGGTTCGACCTGCCCCGCGAGTACTCCGTACCCCACATGGGCTGGAACCAGCTCGACATCCGCCGGCCGGCCCCGATCCTCGCCGGTCTTTCCGACGGCGTGTACGCCTACTTCGTGCACAGCTATTACGTCGTGCCCGCCGACGCGGCCGTCATCGCCGCCGAGACCGACTATGGCGGCCCGTTCTGCTCGATGATTCGGCGCGACAATCTTTTCGCCACCCAGTTCCACCCCGAAAAGAGCCAGGCCGACGGCCTGCGCATCCTGCGGAACTTCGCGGAACTGCCTGGATAGACGTTATCGGGAGGGGTGCCGTACCCCCAGCTATGCCTCGCGGTTTTTGACAGCGTTGCGGGTTTGTGATAAAATTGGGGTTGTGCCGGTGGTCGGGCTGCCGGCGCCATCGAAGCGGGCGCGCGCCCGGCGCCGCGGGCAGCGAAAGGCGGCGCGCGATCGGGCCTCGTCGTTCGCTTCCGCGTCGGACACGCAGGTTCCGTTGTATTTGGAGGAATTACCATGTCGATTCCCGTGTTACGTCAAGGTGTTTTACTGGCCGGCGCCGTCGCGGTCGCGCTGGCCCCATGCCACGCTGGCGCGGCCTTGGTCGCCTATTGGTCGCTGAACAACACGACCGACAATGCCGTGGTTGGCGGGCCCGTCGGCGCGCTCGGCGGCAATGCGGCCTTCAGTACCGACCACGTAGCGCCGGTCGCGGGCGGTACCCATTCGGCCGTGTTCGACGGCACGGGAAGCAACGCCGCGACGGACGACCGCTTTTACGTGGGTGCTACCCACCCGCTGAAGAGAGCCTTGGAAAGCGACTTCACCGTCTCGCTGTGGGCCCGGTCGAACGTCGGCGCCGCAGACCTGTCGCCCAACATGGCTTATCTCTGGGATATCGGCGAGTCGCACACGCCCGGCATGGGGGTGGCGTTCAACCGCAGCCACGGCATGTTCAATAATGCCGGCGCCGCGGGCAAGATCGCGTTCTATCACAACGACGCGGTACTCAACAGCGGTGTGGACGGCCAGGCAGATACCTGGTACCACGTGGCCGTCACGCGCAGCGGGAACGATTACACGATGTACGTCACGCCGGAGTCCGAGTCCACGGTGGTCGCCAACCGAAGTATTAGTCTGCGGCCGCTGGATTCGCGCTACGGATTCGAGGCCGGCAGCGAGGCGAAGAACCATCACGACCGGCAGTGGGACGGGTTCCTCGACGACATCAGCATCTGGCACCGCGCCCTTTCGGCGGCCGACGTTGCCCAACTGG
This sequence comes from Planctomycetales bacterium, assembly GCA_007122045.1. Classification (GTDB taxonomy): domain Bacteria; phylum Planctomycetota; class Planctomycetia; order Pirellulales; family Thermoguttaceae; genus PWXP01. Next base: position 4,288 of record SKJM01000708.1, read on the forward strand.
CCGCCGGCCTGGCGCCGGACCAGTTGGCGGCGCAGATGCCCACGACCTGGCGGTGGGAGATCGACACCTTTGATCATACGCAAAGCATCGCGCCCAACCAGGCCGTCGGCCCCTGGCGCGACGGCGCCCGCTGGCGCTACCAGACCGTCGACAGCAGCCAGGTCAGCAATCACAACTACTCGACGGCCGACATCGCGCTGTTCGAAGACCTCGACAGCTATTCGGGCGATCGCTGGCGCAAGTCCGGCATGTCGTGGCCCGACGTCGACATCGTTGCCAACCACATCCATCCGGGCAACCAGGGCACCGACGACCAGAGCGTCGTCATCGCGTGGGAGGCCGATTTCGACGGCTTCATCGACATCGACTACCGTGTGTGGAGCGGCAACTCGCCCGGCTACCAACTGCTGCAATGGGACCACAGCGGCGAGGCGATGCGCGTGCTCCAGCAGCGGCGCACGTACAGCAGCGGCGATTCGGGCGAACTGCTCGAGCGGACCCGCGTCGAGCCCGGCGACCGCATCCTCTTCGTCTACGACGCCGACGGCAATGGCAGCAACGATCGGGCCAACTTCCGCCAGACGATCA
>SKJM01000606.1 GCA_007122045.1 Planctomycetales bacterium
CGTCCTTACCCTGGTTCGACGGCAGTTGAACCAGCACCGGTCCGCGCCGGCTCCCTGGCAGGACCTCGACCGCCTGGAAGAACGTCTCCAGGTGTTCGCGGCAGTTCTTGAGCTTCTTGAAGTGGGTTACGCCTCGCCACATCTTCACCGCGAACCGAAACGCCGACGGTGCCTGGCGCGCCCAGAGGGCCACCGCCGCGCGGTCCGGCACCCGATAGAACGAGTTGTTTACCTCGACCGATGGGAACTGTTCCGCGTAGTGGCGCAGCCAGTCGGCCTGGCGCAGGCCCTTCGGGTAGAAACGCACACGCCAGTCTGCGTAGTTCCACCCGCTCGTGCCGATATACGCCCGGGCGTGCTTCATCGTCCCGCTTCTTCGGCGACCATCAATTGGTTGTCGACGGCGACCGCGCCGAATGCCTGCATTGCCGTATGGTGCGCGATCTCCCGCGCCCTGCGGTCGCGGACCGCCCCGGCAAGCCGGACCACGGCATTGGCCACGGTGACCTCGACGGCGTCCGCGTTGATCGCCGGGTTGCGGTTGAGGGCCTCGATGACCGACTCGGCAATAATTTCATCCGACACGTCCTTCGTCGGCACGGTGGTCAACTTGTTGTCGATGGCCGTTACGCCGGTCAGTCGCGATATCAGGTCTTCGACATAGGGCTGTTTCCACAAAGCGTCGACCGACCCTTCGAGAGTAACGACGCCCTGGCGGACCTGCACCCGGATGTGTTCAGCGTCCACTTCCGAGTTCCACTCGAGGACCCTCTCGACGTTGTTGCGGACCTGCTCGTCGCTCGGGGCGACCACGGTCGAGGGGTAACGGACCGTGAGTTGGTTTTCGATGCCGTAGTTGCCGGCGACCGCCAGCGCGTCGGCGGCGGCGAAGTGGCGTGCGACCAGGGTGGGGACGCTTCCCCGCAACATGACCTTGCCGTCGTGCACCTCCACGCTCACTTCCGACGCATCAACCCGGCTGTCCCAATAGAGTTGGTCGACGACGTCCTTCTTGATGTCTTCGGCGGAACGCGCCATGATCTCATCTCCTTTCCGCGCACGGCCTTCCAAAGGCCGTAACGCCCGAATCATTAGTTGGCTGCTTGTTTGTCGGTAACGATGAATGTGGTCCTGTCCACGCCGGTGTTTCCGTTGGCAGGATCGTACGCATAAACAGTGGCCTGGTAGAGACCGGCCCGGTCGACTTCGACCGATGCCTGGAACTGGCTTGCCCGGCCGGCGTACGTCAACGGGATTTCCCGGAGCCGCTCGCCGTTGCGGTCGAGGAAAGCTGCCACCTCGAACTGGTCAGCGTCCCATAGCCCTCCCGGGGTAACAGGACATCCGCACATCATGCACACGTTGGCCCGCAACTGAACCGACTGCGGAATGCCGGACAAGGTGATGTGGGCAGGCGGGGCGAGCACGTTGACGGCGAAGCCGGGCAATTCGAGCACCAGGCCATCGCCGCCGGTGATCGGTCTTCCCGGCACGACCCACTGCGTGACGCTGGCCGTGTTCTCCGCCTGGCGCTGGGCCAACGGCCCTCGCGCGGTCACCTCGATTCGCCGGGGCTCGGCGAGGTCGATCTCCGCCCGGAACACGGCGGCGTCTTCAGTGGATACCGGCGCGTGGTGGGGCGCCTCCTCGGTCATGAGTTTGGCCGTATCGCCGGTGGTTCCCTCGGTTTTGCCCCGCGCCAGGACTTCACCGGTTTCGGCGTCGCGGATCACCACCTCGACTCCACCCATCGACGTACCGACGAACTTCGCCCCCTTCGACATCACCCGGACGTCGATCGCGGTCGGCTCCGCGAAGGCGGAGCCGCAAAGCACCAGTGCGGCAGTCCAGGCTGCGAACAACGCGTGACATCGGTTCATGGGTCTGGGCTCCTTCGTTTGTGGAAACGTAACGGTTCACGGGCCGGCCGGGGAGTGGTCCCTTTTTCGGCCAATAGGCGCTATTCTCACGGAAAGACCATCGCCCCCAAAGGGACCTGCCCCCTGGCGCCGGTTGTGCAAATCCGATGCCGCGACAGCAGAAGCCGTCGACCGCATGAACATCGGCGGATGCCGCCGGCGCCGTTACCGAGCAGCCGCAGTGCCTGCCAGCTTGGCACCGGGGTGCGACATTTTGGCGGATGTCGAGTCAGCGCCCCCGTTGGAGTTCACACGTTAGCGTGTGGACCGAGGATGTGCTATCCCCAGCATGCTAAAGCGCGAACTCCGGCCGAGCCACTGGCGGGTTCAACTGCAAGTCCGTTCCTGCACCGGCTATTGCCGGGCGGCACGGGGTTTGCACCCACGCAATCGGAGTGGAAAGCGTCACACCTGTCCCACCACGCACTCAGGGGCCCGAGGCCCGGGAGGACTAAGAATGCCTTTTTACGACTACGAATGCAAGGACTGCGGCACGACGTTCACCGAAGAGGAAACGTTCGAGGAACACGAGCGGCGGCGAAACCTGAAGTGCCCGGAATGCGGCAGCCGGAAAACCCGGCAGTTGGTCCCGGCCGCCTACGTGCAGACCTCGAAGAAGTCCTGACCGTGGAAGAAAGGAAAGAACGACAACTCATAGGCCCGAAGGGATTCCAAACCGATGCAAATCACGATCTTCGAACTGGAGCAGTGGGAACGGCAAGCCTTTGAGCAGCTTCGCGAACATCACGACGTGGCGCTGCTCGATCGCCCTCTTTCGGCCAAGACAGCCGCCGAACACGCCGACGTCGAGGCGGTTTCGACGTTCATCTATTCCCGGCTCGACCGCTCCGTGCTGGAGCAGCTTCCGCGGTTGAAGCTCATCGCCACCCGGTCGACCGGCTACGATCACATCGACCTCGACTATTGCGAGCAGCACGAGGTGGCGGTGTGCAACGTGCCGACCTACGGCGACAACACGGTGGCCGAACACGTGTTCGCCCTGCTGCTGACGCTCAGCCACAAGATGGACCAGGCCATCGACCGCACGCGGAAGGGCGATTTTTCGCCCCGGGGCCTCCAGGGCTTCGACCTCGAGGGAAAGACGTTCGGGGTCGTGGGGACCGGAAATATCGGGCGGCATGCCACCCGCATTGCGAGGGGGTTCGGCATGGAAGTGATCGCGTACGACGTGAAGCCCGACGAGGAGGCGGCCGCGCAGCTCGGGTTCAAGTACGTGGGCATGGACGACCTGCTCCGCCGCGCCGACGTGATCAGCCTGCACGTGCCCTCCACGCCGAAGACCCGGCACCTGCTCTCCCGCGAACAATTCGACCGGATGAAGGACGGCGTGGTCGTCATCAATACGTCGCGGGGCGATGTCATTAACAGCCAGGCGCTGGTCCGCGGCCTGGCCGAGGGCAAGGTGCGCGGGGCCGGTCTCGACGTGCTGCCCGAGGAGCCGGTCATCCGCGAGGAGGCCGAACTGCTCCGCTCGGTGTACGAGCGCAAGCACAATCTCGACGATCTGTTGGCCGACCACGTGCTGATCCGCCTGCGGAACGTGGTGGTGACGCCGCACAGCGCGTTCAACACGCGGGAGGCCGTCTCGCGCATCCTGGAAACGACCGTGGCCAATATCGAGTCGTACATGCAGGGCGAGGGGCAAAACATTGTGAACCGGGCCGCAGTCGCCCCCTAGCCCGGCCGAACCGCTTTCCCGTTACAATCTTCCTGGGGTCCGAGCGCCTGAGCCGTTTAGCAGAAGGTGCCTGACGGCGCTCTGGCCGCACTTTCCGCGAAACGCAAGACCCGATCACGAGCAATGAGAGTCCTGCGAAGTTGCTTGTTCATGCAGCAATGGCTCGCTTCGCTCGTAAAGGTACTCTGGGTCAAGGTCCAGGCCGTTCTCCCACTGGACCGTGTCGAAGGCAACTCTCGCCGTCTTGAACATACTTTGCGGAGTCAGTTCCCGGAACCGGCCTATTTCGAGCAACGGCGTGACGTCAAAAGATCGCACCTCTCCGCCGTCGAACTCGATGACGAGGCGGTGTTCGTCGGTTGCCGTAACGCTTTTGACACCAAGATACATGTCCACAACTCCCCAAAGCGGTGGCTACAACTTCACTGGAGACCAATCTTTGGTTCGTTTGGCGCATTTGCGACACTCCCGGAAAGTATTCTAGCCCGACACCGGCGGTGCGGCAAGCCTCGGCGCCAGTGTTTTGCGGCAAAAGGGCGCTGAGCTTTGTGTATGTGCTAGGCCGTCGCGCCAGCACAGAGGGGGCCGGTACGGCACATATTGGGTGGCACGCGGCAAGCGCGGCCTAAAGAACCGTGCGCCGGCGGCGCCGAACATGGAACGATTGCGCGAAAATGTGGCTAGATATGCCCGCATCACTGGATACAATGGATCGTAGCGCGACGGTAACGTTTCCCAGTCTTTGCTGGGCTTCGACAGCGTCCTAAACAGAATATGCCTGACGGTCGGCGGCACTCTGACCCGGCTTTCCTTGGCATCCCTTTCCAGCAACAACGCAAGCAAGACGGCGCCGCCGGGAGAACTCGACATCATGATGGAAACGCCTTCTGCACTGGAAATGCTTTTGCGAGCGGTCTTCGCCGTGCTCGGCGCCGGGGCGCTCGGCTGGGAGCGGGAACGCTACGGCAAACCGGCGGGGCTGCGCACCCAGATGATGGTGGGGCTGGGCGCGGCCGTATTCACCATGGTCTCGTTGCGGCTGTATCTCGACTCGCTCCACGGCCCCGCCGCCGCCCACTTCGATCTGTTGCGGACCATCGCCGGCATTATCGGTGGGATCGGCTTCCTCGGCGCCGGCACCATCATCCAGGCCCGAGGCTCCGTCAAGGGCATCACCACCGCTTCGACCATCTGGGTGGTCGGCGCTTTTGGGATTGCCTGCGGGCTGGGGTACTACTTCCTGGCCGGCGTGAA
>SKJM01000155.1 GCA_007122045.1 Planctomycetales bacterium
AAAATTGATACTCCAGAAATCCGGCTCCGGCTCGTCCGCATATTCAAACATGAATGCGTCAAACGCCACGTCCTTCCAACCGCTACTGGGGTCAGGGGGCGGAGCCAAGTCGACGGCTTAGTTGTAAAAGCTTACCTCCCAAGTGCCTGGGTTGACGCCATACGTCGAGTTGTCCGTCCATACGGCTGCGTAAAAATTGCCGGCGTCGACGAAATCAAGCCCAAAGTCGGCAGTCGTATTGAAGCTGGCGGAAGCCGCCACCGCATCATTTGAGTGTTGCCCTGACGAAGTGGCGAGAAGTCCGCTAAGGGTGCCATTGTCGAGCGTATCGTAAATGGCAACGCGGTAATTGACGTCACCCAACGTCCAAAATTCGACGTTGACCGCCTCCCACGGGTCGTTGGCCGAAAACGTGTGGAGGGCGGTAAATGGAAAAGTTCCTAGGTCCGGGTCAGGCGATATATAGTCAGTCGGGGCGGCTTGCGAACCCTGCGGACTGCCAAGCAAGACGGCACCGGCAACCAATAGCAATATCCACTTCACCGGCTTCTTCATGCTGTTACCCATGTTGGTTATCCCTTTCAGTGCCGACGGCGCTTCCGTCTGGTGCCAACCCTCTGCCCACGTCGAAACTCGGTTGTTGCCCACGTTCCGGCCGCGCCGGGGCGCGACCGCCAACCCTGAGAATACCTCAAACCGGAACGGATGTCAAACGGCTGGCGCGGAATTTTCCGGGATTGGGCATTTTCCCGATTCTCGCGGCGCCGCGGCCATACGGCCGGCCCAACAGCCCAATTCGCCCAGGACCGCATACCGACCGCGCTCCCGGCCTTCTCGGACGATTACCAGAATAATCGAAACCCGGCAATCCCGTCAAGCAAATTCCGCATTTTGTGCCCGCAAACTCCACCAACCACTACATATTGTGGTTTCCGCGCCGGGCCGATGTGGAAAACCACAATGCAATAGGGCTCAGGGGTCGGGGCTTTCCTCGAACCGTCCGCGGTAGAAACGGTCGAACAACTCGAACGCCCGGGGGTCGTAGGTTTTGAGGCCGTCGGGCCCCTTGGCGGGTGGGTGGCCGTCCATACGCAGGTCGCCGTGGGTGCCGAAATACCACATGGACAGCTCGGCGAAGAACTCACCGGCGTTGGTGGCCGCGTACGACCCGGCCCATAACCCCCGATCGAGCGAGCGACGGTACTGTTCCCGAAAAGCCCTTCGCACGGTGGGTGTCATGCCGTAGTCGAAGATGGTGTGGGCGAACTCGTGGACGCAGATGTCGCGGCCCCGGTAGCGGTCCTCCCGCAGCTTCAACAGGTTCTCCTCGCCGCACGACGCCCGCCGGCCGCCGAAGCCGCGGGTGCGCTCGTCGACGGTTTGCCGGCCGGCGAACGGCTTTCCGCGCAGGTGGCGGTAGTCGGGCAGGTCGGAGGTGACCTGGTTGCGGCCGATGACGTGCAGTTCGGCGCGGGCCTTGCGCAACCGTTCCCGCACGGCTGGTAAACTGCCGAGCATCATCGCCAGCCGCTGCCTTGCGGCGTGGAGCGCCTCGTCGGCCACGTCGCGATGCGCCTTGATGGGGATGCCTTCATAGTCGAGTTGCTTGGAGAAGAACCCTTGCTCCGGCGGGTCGATCGGCGTGATCGGCTCGGCAGGGGCCGTTTCGGGCGCGTCGGAAGCGCCGCAAGGGGCGACCATCGCCGGGACGAGCACCAGGACAAGAAGCCCTTGGATCAGGCACGCGCCGACGCCCGACGGGCGGCGCGTCCGGCAGGGTGCGGCGTTACGTTGCGTCATGGGTCGAACTCCAGTATCATCGGACGTAACCGTTCACGCGGTTGGCGATACGGGTTCGAGTTTACCATCGGCCGAAGCCCCTGTCGAGGAGTGGCATGATGAACGACGTAGTCACCGCAGCCGTGGTCCTGCTGTTCTGGCTGGCGCTGATTGTCGTCAGTACCGTGGGATGGTGCATGATTGCCAAGCGGCTGGGCTACACCCCGCTGGCAGGTTTGCTCATGCTGATACCGGGTGGAAATTTCTTCGTGTTCCTGTACTGGGCGTTCTCTGAATCGCCGAACGAAAGGAAGATTCGCCGGTTGGAAATCACCAGTTCACACCACCGGGACAAAAACGCGTTAAGCTTCCTGTCCAATCTCGAAGGCAGCGGCGGGCAGGGCTTCCGCGACGCCCCGGGTTCGGGCGGGTAGAGTAGGACGCCGAAGCGGCCCATTGCGGCAGGACATCATGTTCAGGATAATGGCCGGTGGCACGGCTGACCACCGTGGGCGCCCGTTTACGCCGCAAGCCGGCAGCGCGACGCCAATGCTTGTTATGTTATTGGTCACGGTTCCGTGTGATTTCGTGGGGAAAGTGCGATTTTGTGGGGAAGCTGTCGTAGGCACGGCGCTTCGCCCACCTGCTGCGGGCGGGGTACATGGTGGCCGCCCGTTGTGGTGGGGCGAGGGACTTTTCCGTCTCGCTGCCGTCCGGCGAGGCGGGGCTGGTGCAGGCGGGCGGGGCCCGCCCCGTTGTTCGGCTCGTTGGGCGGTTTGCCGGACTTTTCCGGCGCCGTGCGGGCGAAAATGGGCACCCGGCCTCGGAAAGGACCGTGGCGGGGCGAATGCCCCTTTATTTTCCGATTCCGGCTGTTACACTTGTCATTATCACTCACGAGGGAGGGATCATTATGAAACTGTCAAGAACGGTCGCGTATGCCCTTCAGGCAACCCTGCAGCTTGCGCAGGCGAACTCGCACCTGCCGGTCCCGTGCAGCCGGCTGGCGACGGAAGGGAAGATGCCGGAGCGGTTCCTGCTGCAAATCCTGCGGAACCTGGTAGCGCACGGAATCCTTTCGTCCACGCGCGGCGTGGAAGGCGGGTACACCCTCGGGCGCAAACCCGCCGAGATCTCGATCTTGGAAGTCATCGAGGCGATCGACGGGCCGCTTGCGGCGGCCATGCCCGTCAGCGAAGGCCTTTCCGACGATTTGCGCGGCAAGTTGGAGGCGGCCCTGAACGCAGTGACCGACGCCACGCGGCACCAACTCGGTTCGGTGACGCTGGCTCACCTTTTGCCGGCCCTCGATGCCCCGGCCACGACCTGAACGCCGGGAAGGTGCGGTGCGACGCCGGCCCGCGCGGGCCGGGTGGGATGCCGCCCCCGCCGGCTGCCGCTGGAGGTGATGCCTGCCATGGATGAAATTGAAACTCGCCGGAACCTGGCGGTCGAGGCCGCGCGCGAGGCAGGGTGGATCGCCCTGGAGCACTTCGGCACAGCCGACCTGCGGGTGGAGCGCAAGGCCGACGATTCGCCGGTGACGGTTGCCGACCGCCGGGTGGAGGAGCACCTGCGCCACCGCATTGCCGAAGCGTTCCCCCACGACGCCATCCACGGCGAAGAACTGCCCGACCGCTCCGGCGGCAGCCCCTTCCGCTGGATTCTCGACCCGATCGACGGCACCAAGTCGTTCATCCACGGCGTGCCGCTGTTCGGCACGCTGCTGGGCGTCGAGCACGAGGGCCGGCCCGTCATCGGGGTCGTTCACATTCCGGGCACCGGCGAGTCGGTGTACGCTTCGCAGGGGGAAGGGGCCTGGTACGTGAAGGAGAAGTGCCGGCCTCGCCGCGCCCGGGTTTCCTCCTGCCGCCGACTTGCCGACGGGGTGTTCCTCACCAGCGAGATCAAGCTGTGGTGGCAAACGGGCCGCAGCGATGCATTCTGCCGACTGCACTCGGCGGCCCGCCTGGTGCGCACCTGGGGCGACTGCTACGGCTACGTGCTGGTGGCCACGGGCCGGGCCGACCTGATGGTCGACCCCCGGCTGGCCCTCTGGGACGCCGCTCCGCTGCTGCCCATCCTCGAAGAGGCGGGAGGCAAGTTTACCGATTGGAAAGGCACCCCGACCATCCACGGGGGTGAAGGCATCGGCACCAACGGCCACCTGCTCGACGAGGTGCTCGAACTGGTAGGTGGCGAGTAGGCCATCGGCCGGTAGCTCGGATATTCGTGACGATGCAGGGTGGTGACAAGCAAGCCAACACGTTGGTGGGAGGGACCCCCCATGGGACGGCCAGGCGACCTGGCCGAATGCGCTTTCTACTGGCCGCTTGGGATGGCGCCCCTGGTTGCTTTGGTCGCTCCAGTTCGCGTAACATATAGGCAGACCATTTCGCAGGGAGTTCTCACCCATGGACCATATTACGGTTGACAGTCCGCTCACGATGCGGTTGCACGGCTTGGTGGAGCCGGTGGAACTGGTCGACGAGAGCGGCCGGCGGCTCGGTCATTTCGTGCCGGCGGTCACCGTGGATGCTGACGAATGCCCCTATTCGTCGGAGGAATTGGAGGCTATGCGTCGCGAAGACGGCGGCCGATCCCTCTCGGAGATCTGGAAGTCGCTGGGAGCGAAATGCGATACACCGTGATCTGGCGACCCGCCGCGGAACGCAAGCTGGCGAGCATCTGGACCGACGTGGAGGATCGCCAATCCGTGACTCGCGCCGCCGACGACATCGACGCATTGCTCCGTACTTCGCCACTGGACGTTGGCGAATCCCGAGTAAGCGACGTCCGAATTCTCACCGTGCATCCGTTGACCGTGTACTACGACGTCCACGAAGCCGACCGTCTCGTGGCCGTGTGGGCTGTTTGGCAGATCCGCAAGCGTTCCGACAAATGACGCCAGCAATAACCACGACCGGGCTGATGCTCAGCGGGGGGCTGGATAGCTGCATCCTGCTGGGCCACCTGCTCGGGCAGGGACGCCGGGTGCAGCCGTTCTTCGTCCGGGCCGGGCTGATTTGGGAGGACGACGAGTACCGGGCAACCGAGCAGTATTGCCGCGCGTTGGCTTCGCCCGAACTGGC